>JBGUEF010000369.1:0-3641 GCA_041821485.1 Deltaproteobacteria bacterium | reverse complement strand
TCGTCGACCCAGCGACCCACACCCCGGTGCAGGCGGCGAGCGCGCAGCCGACGGCCGGTCCCAACACCATGAAGGCAAGACCTTCGCCAGGGGCGCACTGCCGGACGCGAAGTGAGCTCAGCGCGAGCAACAGGACCGGGATCGACCAGATCAACAACCCGGACCCAACCGTGCGGAGCATCAAATCGATGCCACGCATGCCCCGATTGCGTTCGGTGTAGCTTGCCGCGGTCGCAGCAACCCAGGGCGGAAGCAGTAAACCCAGAGCGAGGGCGCTTTCCACACCGTGCACCGCCAGAAGCGGAATGAACGCGAGCGCAAGGCCGGCGATGGCTGCAAACGCCACACTCAACCGGAAGGTGAACAGCTTCGCCACGGACTATTCGGCTGCGGCGGGGGCGCCACCCGGATTCTCAGCGGCGTCGAACACGCCAACGAGGCGCAACACCTCGTCGACTCGCGAGATGAGGCAGATCTCTAGATCTTGCCGGATTTCATCTGGCACTTCGTCGAGGTCGGCCTCGTTTCGTTTGGGCAGCAGGATGCGAGAGACTCCGGCGCGGTGTGCCGCCAGGCACTTCTCCTTGATGCCGCTGACTTTGAGGACATTTCCACGCAGCGTGATCTCGCCGCTCATCGCGACGTCCGGCCTTACTTTGAGCTGTGTGAGCGCCGACGCCAGCGCGACGAACAGCGTAACTCCCGCGGCTGCGCCGTCTTTCGGGACCCCCCCTGCCGGCAAATGCACGTGGATGTCGTTGTGACTGACAAAGTCTTCGGGGAGGCCGAGCTCTTCTGCCCGTGCGCGCACGAACGTGAAGGCGGCAGCGGCCGACTCCTTCAAGACGTCACCCATGTTCCCGGTGAGGTGGAGCTTCCCTGTGCCAGGCATGCGGGTAGCCTCGACGAAGAGGAGGTCACCCCCAGCGGCGGTCCACGCCAGCCCGGTCGCGATGCCGGCTCTCGCGATTCGCTCCGGCTCTTGCCGCTTTGCCTTGGCGGCTCCGAGCACGCTTTCGATGAAGGGCGGATCGGCCATGATCGACACGTCCTCCCCGTTGGCGACGCGCACTGCCACAGCACGACACACGGCTGCGGCTTGCTGCTCGAGCTTTCGGACGCCTGCTTCGTGCGTGTACGAGTCTACAATCAGGTCGATGGACTCGTCCGAGAAGTCCAGGCGCTCCGGCGACAGGCCGTGCTCGCTGAGCTGACGCGGTATCAAGAAGTCGCGGGCGATCGAGAGCTTTTCGCGCGGCGTGTACCCGGGGATCTCGATCACTTCCATGCGGTCGAGCAAGGGGCCGGGGATGGTGCTCTTCTGGTTGGCCGTCGCAATGAACATCACTTTGCTGAGGTCGAATGGCACGTCGATGTAGTGGTCCGTGAACTGGTGGTTCTGCTCGGGGTCGAGCACTTCGAGCAGCGCGCTCGACGGATCGCCGCGCTGGTCCCTGCCGAGCTTGTCGATCTCGTCGAGGATCATCACCGGATTCTTGCCGCCGGCCTTCTTCAGTCCGGAGATGATGCGGCCGGGAAACGCGCCAACATAGGTTCGACGATGCCCACGTACCTCGGCTTCATCTGACACGCCGCCGAGCGAGACGCGGACGAAGGCTCGGCCCGATGCGCGCGCGATCGAGCGGGCTAGCGAGGTCTTCCCGACACCCGGCGGTCCGACGAAGCACAGGATCGGAGCACGCCCGTCGCGCCGAAGTTTGCGGACCGCGATGTATTCGACGATTCGCCGTTTCGGTTTCTCGAGCCCGTAGTGGTCTTCATCGAGAACCCGTCGCGCTTGCGGCACGTCGAGCCGGTCGGCGTTCATCTTTGCCCACGGCAGATCGGCGAGCCACGTGACGTACGTCTGCGCGACTTGGTACTCGCTGCTCGCGGTGTTCATGTTGCTCATGCGTCGAAGCTCTCGCTTCGCAGCGGCCTCGGCCTCGCTCGGCAGGCGTCCGAGCGCGATCCGCTCTCGTAGGTTCTCGACGTCGTCTTCGTCGACGTCGGTTTCCCCGAGCTCCCGGCGGATGGATTTGATTTGCTGCCGGAGCAGGTATTCACGCTGCGAGCTCGACATCTCCTCCTCGACGATGGTCGAGATCTCGTGCTTGACCCGCAACACCTCGTTCTGGCGATTGACTTGGTCGAGCACCTTCCGGACGCGTTCACGGATGTCGAGGGTTTCCAAGACCTCTTGCTTGGACTCGTTCGAAACCGGGAGATTGGATTCGATGAGGTCGGCGAGTGCGCCCGGCTCGCGTACATTGTCGAGAATGTGCAATGACTCGCGCGATGCGGTCGGGAGCTCGTGAAGCAGTTGGCGCGCAGATTCCCTGAGATGCGCAGCGAGGGCTTCGATCTCGACGTCGACGGCGGGGGTCTCGTGGTAGCGGTGCACACGCGCGCGCATCGTCGGGTGGCGACCGAGGGTCTCCTCGATGCGCATTCGGCTCACCCCTTGCAACACCACGCTGTACTGCCCCGAGTTGAGGCGGATGACCTTCAGGACTCGGGCGATGGTGCCGGTGTGATAGACCTGATCGAAGGTCGGGTCCTCCACCTCGGGCCGGTGCTGCGTCACCACCCCGATGGCGGGGCGCTCGCGGCCGCAGGCTTCTTCGATCAGCCGCACCGATCGGGCCCTGCCGACGTTCACCGGCACGACGGTTGCCGGAAAGAGCACCGAGTTACGCAAGGGTAGGATGGGCAGAATCGGTTCGGCGCCCGCTGGGAAAATCGAATCCGTCATTGGTTTTGCCAACAATATTCGATATCTACGTCGCCAGCAACGGCCCTGCGCAATCGACTAGCGTCAGCGGCGGCCGACTGGTATCAATCGGGCGCCCGAGATGGTGGGACGGAGATCAAGATGGGGAGTGGGACTGCTCGGGCTGACCGCGATTAGCGGCTGTCACGGCGGGCTTACGCTCAACGCGATCGTATTGCTGGTCACCATCGGCATCTTCGTAGGCACGATTCTGTTGGAACGGTCTCCCTAGCCGTGTCTCTGCCAGAGCTCCGCAGCCTCAGCGACTTCACCCTGGCCGACCTCGAGGGGATCCGTGTCCTTCTGCGTGGAGGCTCGGTGGTCGATTGGCACCGCTTCAACTTCGCCAACGAGGGCGAGGCCGAGGAGTTCGTGCGCGCCCAGGAGATCGACCCGGATGACGAGGGCGACGTGGCCCGTGTGACTCAGGTCAAAGAAGCCGCGATCGACTATCTCCGCCGTCACTTCGATTTTCCAGTCCCGAAGCCGGTGGCAAAGAAGGACCTGGTGGGCCTCATGATGCTCGCGTCATCAAAGGGCCATCGACAGATCTGCGCCTGCGCGATTCTGAAGGTGATGCACATCATCCACCACCTCGAGGCGCGCGAGCTCCTGTTCCTGCTGCCGACCGCGGACGAGGAAGTCTTCCAATGGGTCGAGCAAAAGGTCTACCGAGTCATGGCGGCCGCCCTGGCCAACGACTTTCCGATCCTCGAGTTCATCGGGGGAAGAAAGAACAGGGATTCGCTCTACACCAAGCTCTTGTCGAAACCTGACGTCAGCGCGTCACAGATTTACGACAAGGTGCGTTTTCGCATCGTGACCCGTACCGCGCGCGACATCTTCCCCGTTCTCAACTACGTGCAGC
>JBGUEF010000368.1:0-3643 GCA_041821485.1 Deltaproteobacteria bacterium | reverse complement strand
ATCTACACGCCGGTGCAAATGCTGGGGTTCATTCACGCGAAGTACCCCGACGCGCCGTTGAACAAGGGAACCCTCGTGTTGACCGGAACGCCTGGCGGCGTGGCGTTGACGACCCCGCGCTGGCTCGCGCGCCTAAGCAGCCTGCTCGGACTGAGCCGCTTCAAGAAGCTGTCCGCCAAGCTCAACGGCGACACCAGTCGTTTTCTGAGCCCGGGCGACGAGGTGCTGGTTCGCGGTGAGGGGCTAGGCGAAGTCAGCATCGAAATCGCCGGAGGGGGACAGGTGCCCTAGACCAGAACCTCCACCCGGCCTTCCTTAATTCGGTGTTCTACCGCGGTGAGGTTGAGGGTCTTGATGAACTTGTTTCGGTTGCGAACGTTCGGCCCGATGCATCTGCCTTCCGGGTCGAAGTGGAATCCGTGGAAGGGGCAGCGGAGGCAGTCGTCGTCCAGGCTTCCGCCGTGCCCGAGGTGCGCACCTTGATGCGGGCAGAACGCATCGAACACGCGGAGCTCGCCGCAGGCGTTCGTTTTGGCCACGAGCTCCTCATCGGCGACGCGATACCGGTGCAGCTTTCCTGGTGTGATGTTCTTCAGCGCGTCCAGGTGTTCCCAGCGCCTGTCTTGCGGTGACGTCGACGGCTCGACGGGGGGCTCGAAATCCTTTGGGTAGAAGGACTCTCCCCAGCGCATCACGTCGTGCATGTGCTTCTCCGAAGGGAGAAACGCGGGATTCCTGCGGTACTTCTTGTTGGCCCAGATGATTGCGTCGATGTCGAACTCGTTCTTGATGAAGCCCGCCATGACGCCAGCGAGCAGGTCGCAGAGCCTGCGTTCCGGAGAGACGAGCTTAAAGGCGCGCTCCGCCCACCCCGGGAATGTTTCGGGATGAATCGCCATCGTGACGTAGACGCGCGTACGGTTCGGGCCCTCGGGAGTGATGCTGACGAGAGCGTGCATCCTCGGCGTGCCCGCGCCCTCGGCGCCTACGACCGCCAGTCCGGGGCCGTGATACACGTAGTCCTGCGTGAGCTCGAGCTTGGGCAGGAGCTTGGAGATCATCCGGACGGTGCGCCGCGTGGAGCAGGAGCCATAGCGGAACCTGGTGTCCTGCTTCAGCGTGATGGTGTCCTTCGAGACCACGTGGTCGTAGATCTTCGAGTACTCCCAGAGGTGGACGGCCTTGAAGTGGAGGTTGTCTGAGCCATTCTCCACGAAGTCCATGACGTGCGTGTCTTCGAAGAGCGTCGCCGGGCTCGACACATACTCGGAGTCGTAGAGTTCCTCGTAGAGCTTCGGGAACGGGCGGTCGGGCTTCTGAAGGTCGTCGCCGTACCAGACGAAGATGATCCCGATCTCCACGACCACGGTCATCTCGTGCTTGCCCTCGAAGAGCACGGTGTAGCGGGTCTCGATTCCGTCTCGCCGCTCCTCGACGGTGACGAAGGAGTCGAGGAAGAGGATCTTGTCCGGCCTGGTCTTTTCGAGCTCCTTGACGGGGATGAGGTTGAACCAGGCGTGCAGCCGCTGGGGGCGCGGGTTGAGGCGCTTGTGGGCAGGCGGAGAGGCTTGCTGGCTTCTGGCCGAACGCATGTTCGGTAGCCGAACACATGTTCGGGCCGCCCGTCAAGCCCCTACGTGCCGGGCTTGACCTCCCCCCGGGCGCTGCGCGACCTTGTGCCGAGATGGACAACCCCGACACCCGGGAGCGGCTGATCCGCATCACCGCGGACGAGCTCGCCCGGAACGGATATCGGGGCATGAGCCTGCGTGGCGTCGCGGCGCGGGCCGGCATTGGACCGGCGACGGTCTTCCACCATTTTCCGGGGGGCAAGCAGGGTCTCTACGAAGCGACCGTCCAGCACGTCGTCGACGAGGTCACCGCTCTCGCGACGATGAGTCACCGCGAGAACGATCGATTGTCCGCCGAAGACGTGATCGTGCACCGTGCCGAGAGTTTTTGGGACTTCCTCGACGCCAAGCCGGAGTTAGCCGCCATGCTCCTGCACGAGTCCTTCGAGAACGAAGCGCGCGAGGGCAACTTGCTGCAAGAGCGCGCGGGGGCCGTGATTCAGTTCGCGGTGGCGTTCATCGAGGAGGCCCAGCACCGGGGCGAGCTCGGGGCCTTTGACCCGCGCCGTTTTCTGCTTTGGGGAACGCTCCACATCATCGGCTACCACGGAGCACCCCGCATTCACCGGCATCTCTTCAGCGATGGCCGTAGCAAAGACGACGAGCGGGAGGTCTTCCTCTCGATGATGCGCGCCTACCTGCAGGGGCGCATGCCGGGGCTGAGTTAGTGCTTCCGTCTGACGCTCCGCGTGATATCACCGCGGAACCATGATCCTACTCAATCCTAAGAAGCACTCCAGGCCCTATCCTGACGAGCTGTCCCGCGAGGTCATGCTCAAGACGATCGATTTTTTCGAGCGCAAGGGCAAACAGCGAATCAAAGAGGACTACCACGCGCAGGAGTGGTACGCGGACTTCCTCGATTTCGTCAAAGAGGAGAAGATTTTCGCGACGATGTGCACGCCCGCGGGCAACGGGGCGCCGGATTCGCGATGGGACACGTACCGGATTTGCGAGTTTGCCGAGATCCTCGGCTTCTATGGCTTGCAGTACTGGTACACCTGGCAGGTCACGGTGCTCGGCCTCGGCCCGATCTGGATGAGCGACAACGAGCCGCTCAAGCAGCGGGCAGCCAAGGCCCTGGAGCAAGGTGGCATCTTTGCGTTCGGGCTATCGGAGAAAGAGCACGGAGCCGATGTCTACTCGACGGACATGATCCTGACGCCGAAGGACGATGGCACATACACCGCCAAGGGCGGCAAGTACTACATCGGAAACGCAAACAAGGCCGCCATCGTGTCGACTTTTGGCAAGTTTGCCGATTCAGATGAGTACGTGTTCTTTGGCGCGGACTCGCAGCATGAGCGGTATCACCTCATCAAGAACGTGTGCGCCAGCCAGAACTACGTCGCGCAGTTCGAGCTCGACGACTATCCGGTCACCAAGGCTGACATGATCGCCAAGGGCGACCACGCTTGGAACAGCGCGCTCAATACAGTGAACATCGGCAAGTACAATCTTGGCTGGGCCTCGATTGGCATGTGTACACACGCGCTCTACGAAGCGATCCATCACGCCTCGAACCGGCGCCTCTACAACATGCATGTGACCGATTTTCCGCATGTGAAGCAGATGTTTACCGATGCGTACGCGCGCCTCACCGCCATGAAGCTCTTTGCTCTTCGAGCAGCGGATTACATGCGCGTCGCATCCGCCGAGGACCGCCGCTACCTCCTCTACAACCCGATGGTGAAGATGAAGGTGACCACTCAGGGCGAGGATGTGATGAACCTTCTCTGGGATGTGATTGCCGCAAAGGGCTTCGAGAAGGACATGTTCTTCGAGCAGGCCGCAGTAGACATCCGTGCCTTGCCGAAGCTCGAAGGCACCGTCCACGTGAACATCGCGCTCATCGTGAAGTTCATGGCGAACTACTTCTTTGCGCCCGCCGACTACCCCGAGGTCGCACAGCAAAGCCAGGCGGCGAACGACGACTTCCTGTTCGACCAAGGCCCGACGAAGGGTCTAGGGAAGATTCGGTTCCACGATTACAATATTGCGTACTCGAGTCG
>JBGUEF010000367.1:0-3652 GCA_041821485.1 Deltaproteobacteria bacterium | reverse complement strand
CTTCAGAGCGGTGCTTGGCCACGGCCATGATCTGGCGGAACGCATCGCGGGCTTGGCCGGCGGAAAAGACCTCTGCTGCCAGGTCTGGGTGGTCCCAGAGTCTTAGATCGGGTGACGCCAGAGCGACACGTACGGGGAAACCAATCCTGGCCGCCTCCGAGGCAGCGCGCGATGGCGTCGCACACAGCTCCTCGACCGGGAGCGGAACGTCGTAGGGGGCGAGCGCCGCCTTGCTGGCGGGATCTGAGAGCGCTCGTCTGGGACCGAGGATCACCTCGAGGACGGCATCGGCTTCGACGCCCTGGACCACTGGGACTTTGGGACGCGAGGGGTCCTGAGAGGCGCGCATCGCTCGCAGCGCGGCAGCCACGTTGCGGGGTGAGCCGATCGGCTTGCTCTCGGCGCCTTCGCCCTCGTGTGCGATCAGGCCGTCGTCGACCCGGACGAATCTGCCGTCACTCCGGTGACTGACGCTGTCGCCTAACCGCACCCGGTCGACTGCCGGGAGCTCCTTGGTAGTGGCCGCCCAGGGACGCTCGGTTGAAAGCTCCAGCAAGGCGGCCACGGCCACCAGGGGTCCGGTCTCGTGGACCGCCGGCAGACCCAGATCGTGGAGCAGCCCCAGCGCCTGCGGGCCAATGACCGCGACCGGGATCTTCTGCTTCTGGGCACGCATCGCGTCGGACAGCCGAACGAGGACGTCGGCCGCGAGCGGTTCCGCGACCGCCAGCCCGACCGGCGTGCCCGCGTTCAGCGCTTCGATTGCGCATTCCCACGGGCGGTCGTGGACCTCCGGCTCCACGGACAAACCAATCCGCTCGGCGTCGCGCGCCACATCTACCGCCAGCTCTGGGCAGTCACAGAAAATGCTCCACGCCTTCGGCATTGCCGTGACCGGAAGGATACCCCCGGTGGGCCTCTCCGCCCACTTCCTCGAATCCGGACCCCTACGGGAATTGCCGTGTGTGCTCCTATAGGTCGATCCCAAACATCGGATCAGCTCTAGCTTTGTGGCGACGCGAGCTTGACGCCCCGAACAGCACGGTGATAATCCGGGCTCGGCCGGTGTAACCCCGCTTATCAAAAGGGGGAATCAGGCGGTGGGGGTCATTCTGAGGAGAGTCGCGACATGCGCCTGAAGCTGATTGCGGGCAATCTCGCCATCGTGCTCTTGGTGGGCGTGGGGTCGTATCTGGTGGTGCGCACCCAGCTCCGCGCCGAGTTGTCGAGGCAGCTCGAGGAAGGTATCGGTGACGATTCTGAGCTTTTCGCGAGGTCCTGGCGCGCCGATGGCGCACGCCTAGCCGAGGGCGTCTCGAATCGCGCGTCGAGCAATTCCGTGCAGAACGCGTTCACTGCGTCCGGTGAAGACAAGCGTCGGCGACGCGCGTTCGACGCCGCACAGGATGTCTCCAAATGGTTCCAGGATCCGGCCCGCGGGCGCCGCGAGCGGCCGCACATCGTCACCGTCATCGATGAAACCGGTCGCGTCATCGCCCGCGACACAGACCCCAACCGAATGGTTGGCGAGCCGCTCCTCCACCAGGTTCCGGTTCTTCGAACGGTTCTCAAGCGTGGCGGCTCGCGGTACGGCGTTTGGCATCACCAGGACAAGCTCCTGCAAGTCGGTGTTGCGGCGGTGCGCAATGATCAAGGAAGCGTCGTCGGCGCGTTGCTCGTCGGATACGACCTTTCCAATGGCTTTGCCAAGCAGGAAGCCGCGCTGGTCGGCCACGACCTGTTGTTCATCATGGCCGAGCGAATCTACAGCACGTCCACGCACGTCGACGTCCGTGATGCGGTGCAAGAGGCGCTCTACTCACCACCTCTCGACAATGGCACCAAAGCCGCGCTGCAAGGGAAGCCGACCTTGCCGTGGAAGGCGA
The DNA here is from genome assembly GCA_041821485.1 of Deltaproteobacteria bacterium. Classification (GTDB taxonomy): domain Bacteria; phylum Myxococcota_A; class Polyangia; order Polyangiales; family Houyiibacteriaceae; genus SG8-38. The sequence continues at coordinate 1,766 of JBGUEF010000367.1, read as the reverse complement.
CCCTCGCCGGTGACGCCTATGTTGGGATGACCGCTGGGTTGCCGATGGCGCGTGGCGTCGAGGCCGGATACGTCGTGCTGGCGCATCATGGAAAACACACCGCGCTGGCCAGCGTGGCCAACATGATCCTCTGGCTCACCTTGCTCGGGCTCATCGGGGTCGCGATCTATGGCTACATCATCTCCAACAACATCATGGAGCCGATCGAGCAGATGGAAGACGACATTCTCGCCGTCATCAATGGCCGCGGAGATGTTCGCCTGGAAGTGGAGACCGTCGAGCTCGGTGGCCTGTCGTATCGGATCAATCAGCTCATCAATTTGTTCACGGGTGTTGCCGAGGAAGACGCGGAGGGCCGCGCTGTGACCAGTAGTGGAGGCTGGGAAGCGGTGAGCGCCTCCGGCCCGGACCCGGGTTTGCGTCCGAGCTCGGCCGGTCCGGTTCAAAGCGACGACCCACAGGCGGCCGCGCTCGCAGCGCTTCCCGAAAGCCAGTACTACGCCCTTCTTTATCAAGACTACGTGGCGGCGAAGCAATCTGTGGGCGAAGATGTTTCGAATGTTCCGCAGGAGCGTTTCATCGAGCGGATCAGGGGCAATGCCGCGCACCTCGTGAAGAAGCACGGTGCGAAAATGGTGCGCTTCGAGGTCGAAACCATCGGCGACCAGGTGAATCTGAAGCCGGTGGTCATTCACTAGGCCTGCGTGTTTGACGCCAGGGCTGCATCTCGTTGCGCCCTCCGTCCGTTCGGCCTAGTTGTTCCCCCGTCATGGGGCTTTTCGATGTGTTCAAAGGCGGCGGGGGCGGGCTCTCAAAGCATGTGGCCCGCGTTGCCAACAAGCGCGCTCAGAAACACGAGCGGTACGAGTCAATCCAAATTCTCGCGAACGATGGTTCAGACGAAGCGCTTCGCGCGCTGCTGACCCGGTTCACCATTCGTGTCGATCCGAGCATCACCGATGGCGAGGAAAAGAGCGCGGCGTTCTTGGGCATCGTCCAGAACGGTGAGGCGGCTCTGGGTCCCGTGCTGGATTTTCTCGACTCCTCCGACACCCTGGCCTGGCCGCTCAAGATCTTGAAGGAGCTCCAAAGCGAAGAGGAGGTCACCACGACTCTGCTCGAGTTGCTCTCCAAGATGGACACCGAGTATGAACGCGATCCTCAGAAGAAGATCGACGTCATTGCCAGCTTCGAGGAGCGCAAGGATCCCCGTATCGTCGAAGCGGTGATTCGCTTCCTGGACGACATGAACGAAACCGTTCGCTTTTATTCAGCGGGCGCGATCCTCGCCCAAGACGAAGCCGACGGCGCGCTCGAGGCGATGACGAAGGCCATGCTTGCGGAGGAAAGTGTGCGCGTGAGAATGCGCATGCTCGACGGCTACATCGAACGAGGCTGGACCCTCGGTGACGTCAAGGACGAGGCTTCCAAGAAGATGCCGACGGGATACACCCTCGGCAAAAAGGGCGAAGTCCGAAAGAAGGCTTAACCCTTTAAAAAAGGGGACTGTCCCCTTTTTCTTAGTCCGTGGTTTTGATCTTGGGCGGTAGGACGAAGATTAGGCCGACGGTGAACATGTTGTTGAACTGCTTGATGCGATCGCCGCTGTTGATCACGCCATCGGCGTTGTTGTCGGTGCCGCCGGTGTTGTACTTGAACGGGATACCCCTCCACCGGAGGGAGATGCCCAGGAAGTCTTGGAAGAAGGCGCTGAATGCGACGCCGAAGGACGGGGCGATCGCGGTGCGCTTGGAGCGCGCCAGCTG
>JBGUEF010000366.1:0-3654 GCA_041821485.1 Deltaproteobacteria bacterium | reverse complement strand
ACTTCAACACCTTCGAGAACAATGCGTTCTTCCATTCGGAGGTCGCCGTTCTGATGCACTCGAGCGAGAAGCGAAACGCTTTTCTAGGCAACCAGTTCGTGAGCAATCATTCCCAACTTCAGGTCGAAGGCGGCGGCAACGCGCTCGGGGTCAATTGGGATGGCAACTCGTTTGACGACTACGCCGGGTACGACATGGATCGCGACGGCTTCGGAGACATTCCTTATGAGCTTCGCCGGCTGAGCAGTCAGCTCGAGAGCACGTACCCGCAGTTGCAGTTCTTCCGAGGCGCGATCACGCTCGAGCTTCTCGACGCGATCAGCTCTTTGTTCCCGATGGTCGAGCCGCAGACCACCTTGATCGATTCCCGGCCCAGGATGAGCGCGATGGAGTGGGAGACTCTCGATGCGCGTTGAGGCCAGGGCGGTGCGGAAGCGATTTGGTCGGGTTGAAGCGCTTCGCGGCGTCGACTTCACGATTCCGAGTGGAGCCAAGGTAGGGCTCATCGGCCCCAATGCCTCCGGGAAATCGACCCTCATACGGATCATTCTCCGTCTCCTCCAATGCGAGGGAGAGCTGTTGCTCGACGGAGAGAAGAAGCGCCGGATGGACCTGGCCGATCGGATCGCATACGTCCCGCAGATCGCGCCCAAGTTCAGCGCCTCGGTAGGTGAAGTGATCAGGGCGATCACCCGTGTCCGGCAAATTTCGTCCGATGCCGTCATCGCATGCGGCCGCGACGTAGGAATCGACCTGCAGGCGGTCGAGCGTCAGGCATTCTGCAACCTGTCCGGCGGTGCGAAACAGAAGACCCTGCTCTCGCTGGCCCTCGCAAGCCAGGCGTCCCTCTATGTGCTGGACGAGCCTACGGCAAGTCTCGATACCCAGTCGCGAAGGGACCTATTCCACCTACTCTCTGAGCGGACCGAGGATGCGACCTTGATCCTTTGTTCGCACAGGCTCGAAGAGATTCGCACCCTCGTCGATCAGGTGATGGTGCTCGAAGAGGGGCGGCTAGCGTACTTCGGTCCGACCGAGGACTACCTCGACCGCATGACGCTGAGCACGATCGACGTACAGATGAAGAATGGTGTCGACAACGAAGCGCTCTCCCAGATGGGGTTCCAGCCCGGGGTCGCAGGCTGGTGGAGCCGCACGGCAACGCGTTCCGAGAAGCTCCATCTCGTCGCGCAGCTCTCTCAAGACCTCGAGGGGCGAATCATGAATCTCTTGGTGCGGGACGCCGACGCCGTGCAACTCGAGGACCAAGGGGATGGAGACGATGTCCACTAACGTGATTAAGGGCTTGTTGTTGCTGATCGCACTCGTCGCGATCGGCGTAGCGTTCGTGCGATTCAACCGGGTCACGCTTCCCGAAGGCGCTGTGCCGGTCGTATGGGACGGCGAGGTTTGCGGGCACTGCAAGATGCACGTCGGCGATCCGAGGTTTGCCGCACAGCTTCAGACGACCTCCGGCGATGTCTTGAACTTCGACGACCCCGGCTGCCTCTTCGACTACCTGCAGTCTCATGAAGTCTCGACTCACGCGCTCTATTTCCGAAACTACGACGAGGACGGATGGCTCACCGAATCGGAAGCCGGTTTCCTGCCCGTCGAGGACTCACCGATGGGATATGGGATTCGCGCTGTCTCGAAGGAGACGCCCGAAGCGCAAGACATCGATTGGGCCAAAGGCCAGGTGATGGGCCGTCCTCATCACGAACGCGGAGGGTCATGAATCGACCGCTTCGATCTTATTTTGCGGTCGCCCAGCTCGACCTTGCTGAGGTTCTCCGGTCTCGGTGGCTGCTTTTCTGCGTCATCGTGTATGCAGTGCTTGCCGCGGTGTTCCTGATGGTTGGCATGCGCGAGTCCACCGTTTTCGGGTTCACGGGGACGGGGCGGGTGCTCGTATCCTACGTGCACGCCTTGCTGGTGCTTCTGCCGTTGATGGCGCTGATCGCAACAGGTCAGGTCATCAACAAGGCCCGGGACGATGGGACTTTGGAGATCCTGTTCAGTCAGCCAATTTCCCGCGGCGCCTACTTCAGCGCGATTTCGAGTGTTCGCTTCCTGGTCTTGTTGGCGCCCCTGGCTGTGTTGATGGTGGCCGTGGGTATCTTCGGCCGATTGGCGTTCGACCAGCAAATCTCCTGGAGTTTCATCGGCCACTGCATCGTGCTCTGCTCGGTCTTGGTTTGGTCGTTCTCGGGGATTGGCCTCTGGGTGTCGACCACCGTGCAGAATTCGGCCCGCGCGACGATGTATCTACTGCTCATTTGGGTCGCCGGTATCGCTCTCATGGACTTTGCGCTGGCTGGGATGATGCTGCAATGGCGCCTGGAGCCCAGGGTCGTGTTCGCACTAGCCGCCCTCAACCCTGTCCAGAGCATTCGAATGGCCCTACTGTCATCGGCAGATCCCGAGCTCAGCGTGCTGGGTCCGGTCGGTTTTTACCTGGCCAACCAAATCGGCAGTACGGGGCTCTATGTGCTGGGTGTTGGCTGGCCCATGTTGCTCGGGACGCTCGCATGGTTGAGCGGGCTTTGGAAGTTGCGTCGGGGTGACGTCGTTTAAGAAGTGAAGGCCTAAGAGGAGGCGAAATGTCAAAGGCAATGGACGGATTCTATCGATTCTTGGACGAACCTATCTTTCCGTGGGCGCGCGTCGTGCTCGCCCTCCTCACGATCTTCGTGGTGCTGAGCTTCACCGCACCGATGTGGCACATCAACATGCAGGCGCCGCAGTACCCGGAAGGGCTGGATCTCTATATCTACTCGTACAAGGTGGATGGCGGCAACGACGGCAACGACGTGAATGAGATCAACACGCTGAACCATTACATCGGGATGGCGCCGCTCGACCGAGCCGCGCTCACAGACCTCGACTGGATTCCGTTCCTCTTCGTCGCGATGATCATCTTCGCATTGCGAACGGCGGTCATCGGGAAGGTCAGCACCATGATCGACTTGCTGGTGATGACGACCTACGCAGGGATCTTTGGGTTTGGTCGCCTGTACTACAAGCTCTATACGTTCGGGCACAACCTGGATCCGAAGGCCGCCATCACAGTCGACCCATTCACGCCGGTCATGTGGGGGCAGAAGCAAATCGCGAACTTCCTAACCGAAGCCAATCCCGGGCTCGGCACGGTGTACGTAGCGATTTTCGCAACTGGGCTCACGCTGCTGGTCCTGGCCCATCTGTTCATCGGGCGGCGGCAGCATGTGGCGGCGGAGTCGGCCACATAGGGCGCAAAACCTGACCGAAATGCGGATTGCTGGAGTCCCGCATCACCGCCTGACACACTAGGGATTCAGCCCGATGGAAACCAACCTCCATACGTACGTCGTTTCGGACATGCACCTCTCGGAGGCGCATGAGCCCGATCCCGGCCGACCGATGTGGATGGCCTACAAGCGTCGGGAGTTCTTCATTGACGACGACTTTGCGGCGTTCCTCGATCACATCGAGGAAAAGGCCACTGCGCCGATCGAGCTGCTGCTGAACGGCGATATTTTCGACTTCGACAACGTCACCGCGGTCCCCGACGAGCACCGGCACATCGAATGGCTCGAGCGGGTTCGCGGGCTGGGCAGTGAGGAGTGGAAGAGCCAGTTCAAGATGAACGTGATCATCGAGGACCACCCGCGC
>JBGUEF010000365.1:0-3660 GCA_041821485.1 Deltaproteobacteria bacterium | reverse complement strand
ATCAGAGGCATGATGGAGGGCAAGCTCAAACTCGTCCGAGGCCACCTGCCAACGATCATTCGCTTCGTCGAGCCCGCGCGAATCGTCGTGGCGAGCGCGAGCAGGGTCCCCACGGACTTCAACTAGCCGTTAGGAACGGAGAGTCGCTTTTTCGTGCGGAATCCGACAATCGATCCAGGTGTCCGGGCGCGGCGGCGCAAGGGGACCCAGCCAATAGCCCTGCCCCACTTGACAGAACGCCCTTCGCTACTAGTTTCCGCCCCCTGCATTCCTGCGGAAGTGGCGGAACTGGCAGACGCGCTAGACTAAGGATCTAGTGAGGTAACACTCGTGGAGGTTCGAGTCCTCTCTTCCGCACCCAATCATTTCGGTAGCTTGCGCGATCAGCTCCGCCGTCGTTGGGGCGGCAAGGCGGGAGGGCTCGAACCCAGCGAAGGCAGCGGAACGCGCTTGGGGTATATCGGCACGATCTCGCGCTCGGCTGCAGTCCCATCGCGCTCGAGCAGGTCGTGCAGCACCTGTTCGATCGTGTCGACGGGTAGCTTGGGCAACTCGTCAGCGAACCACTTCTGCACCGCTTCGATGTCGTCGGGGTCGATGTCGCCGTACTTGGCGGCTGCGTCGGCGAAAGCTGTGATCGGCGTAGGCATCGTGGTTCCCTTAGCGGAGCGGATCGAGCTCCTTGCTCGCTTCGACGGCGGCCGGCACGCTGTAGTAGCAGTAGCGGCCGTCGCTTGGTTTCAGTAGGCGCCTCGGGCCTGGTGGAAGCTCGTCGTCGTCCGGCAACACCGCCATGCCGCGACGGCGATACCACCCCAACAGGGCGTCACCGCCACGTTCGTCGGCGTAGAGCGCTGTGCGGCCGAGGCGTCGTTTGTTTAGCGAATGGGTCACCGCAACGTCGAGGGCGATCGATCCAAGGCGTCGAGGGACCTGGTCGACGGGTATCGGGTGATCCTCGATCGTCGTGAGCGCTTCCTCTGGAGCCGTCGAGAGAAACCACACGAAGACGCTTTCGCGACTATGATCGTCGAGCGCCGGTACACGCCCCAACAGTTGCACGAGCGCGCAGGGAATGAACCTGTCGCTTTCTCGATCGGAGATCCCGATGGTGTAGCCGGCAGGCTTTCGCGTCAGCACCCGCCCGGCGACCTCGGCGAAGGGGGCGTAGAGAAGCCAGTTCCAGCCGTTGTCGGCCCTGCTGGGATCGCGATCAATGATCGGTTGAACGTGGGAATGCCACCACAGTACGTGAGGCGCGGTCATTTTCGCGACGTGGATTGGCACGTCGTCACCGCCCTCGGTGGGCGCCCGACGGACGAACGGAACGCCACGCTGCTTTCTCAGGAACCCCACGCTATTTCCGTTGTGCTCCGGGATATTGGTAGTCCTGGGACGGAACGTACCGGAGGTCTACCTTTGCAACGTGTTCGACCTCTGACCTGATCTGGGCGCCGAGGTCATCGATCGTGGGCGGCTGCTTGGGTCCTGCGATGAGAATCTTGACCGTGCCACCGGAGACCAGGACGGATCGTACGACGACGTCCGTCCCGTGCTGACCTACCCATTGGCTCGTGATGTTCGTGATCTTCGTCTGCGCGATGCTGTCACGAAATACTCTCGCGGTTGCCATCGACAGCGGAATCGCAACGAGAAAAACGCCCAGCGCGATAATTCGGTAGGCCCGCCGCTTGTTTAGATGGCTCTCCCCTTCGGTTGCGGCCGCCCCCAACCCAAGCAGCGCGAAAACGGCACCACCTGCCAAGAGGATGGATAGGAAATTCGTCAGGAACAGCAGGAGCGCGCCCCAGGCATCCGTCCACTGCCCCCCCGAAAGCGAAATGCCGACGACGCATAGCGGCGGGACAAGCGCGATCGAGATCGCGACGCCCGGAATTGAATCGGCGATGTCATCGCGACTCGTCGCGAACGCGCCCGCCGTCCCTGCAGCGAGTGCTACCAGCAGATCGAGCGCGCGCGGAGTCACCCGGCCTGTGATCTGGGAGTTGGTCTTGAAGTCGACGACGTGAACCGCGACCACGCCCAGCGCGGCGGCCACTGCAATCACACCCAACACGCCCGCCGCGACCAGCAGGACAGAGCGCCACGCACGCGGCCCGCTTCCCATGACCAGCGCTGCCGTCGTGGCCAGAATCGGGGTCATCAGCGGCGCGATGATCATCGCTCCGATGACCGTAGCGGTCGAGTCTTCGATTACCCCGTTCGCCGCGATGACGGTGGAGAGGAAAAGCAAGACCGTGAAGCGAACCAGGTATCGCCGCGACCGGTCTCCCTCGAAGAAGAGCTTGCTCTCCAGCTCCGGGATATCGGCGGGGGTGTATCGGTTGTCTCTGAAGATGGCTGACAGGCTTGCCATGAGGCTGACCTCCTTTGGGGAATGACTTCGACTCTAACCGCGTCGCCCTCGAGATGCGCTCATTTGGACATGGTTTGTTCCTGCTCGCCCGAGGCGAGCTAGCGCCGGACGAAGGGTTCGCGCTATGCAAATTCGGCAGAAAACACTAAGGGGGATTGTGAATGTGGCGCACCTAAGTGGCCTTGCTTTTGGCTCCCTGGGAGCTTAGATGCGTGACCCGGAGGCAAGCTATGACGAATGGAATAGAAGCAGTGGACCAGGAAATGCTCGGCACGATCAAGCGCCACGCTGGGCTCGGGATGGCGCTTGGGATTGGCATCGTCATCGCAGGAGTGCTGGCCGTCTTCTCGCCCCTGGTTGCGGGGCTCTCGGTGACGATCGCCGTCGGGGTCCTGCTGATCGTGTCCGGCGTCTCGAGACTGTTCCTCGCCTTCAAGATGGGTTCGTTTGGGCGTGGTTTGCTCATGTTCGTCCTCGGCGTTCTGACGCTGGTCGCAGGAGGCTACCTGGTCGCCCGACCCGGCATGGGGCTGGCTACGCTGACCCTGGTCTTGGCGGCGTACCTCTTCGTCGAGGGTCTCTTTGAGATCATCTATGCGTTCCGACTCCGACCGATCAAGGGTTGGGGCTGGACGCTCTTCAGCGGCATCGCCGCGTTGGTCCTAGGGGTCATGATCTGGCGGCAGTTCCCCGTTTCAGGGATGTGGGCCGTCGGCACGATCGCGGGCATTCACATGATCTTCGCCGGCTCGTCGACGGCGTCGCTCTGCCGCGCTGCACGCGCCGGGGCGAAAGCCGAAGAGGTCGAAACCAGCTAGGAGGCTGGGCGAACGAACCTCCTCGGAGTCGGGCGTGGTAAAACGGCAAAAGAAAAGGAGCCGGCGGATCATGATATGGGTGGTGATCGTTTTTCATGTGGTCGGTTTCATCTCGTCGATCGACGCGGTGATGAGCACGCGGACCGCGCAGGGAGCCGTGGCCTGGGCGGTGTCGCTCAACGCGTTTCCGTATCTCGCGGTGCCCGCGTACTGGATTCTCGGACGCAGCAAGTTCGAGGGCTACGTGACGGCGCGGCAGGAGGGCGATCAAGAGATCCGACGATTCGCCGAGCTGGCCGACGAGAAGACGCGCCATCTGCGATCCACGCGCTCTGAAGAAGCGTCCCACAGCAGGACCAGCGAGAACCTCGCCAAGATCCCGTATCTCCGGGGCAACGAGATCGAGCTCTTGATAGACGGCCACGCGACCTTCGACAGTATTTTCGAGGGGATCAGCAAGGCGGA
>JBGUEF010000364.1:0-3692 GCA_041821485.1 Deltaproteobacteria bacterium | reverse complement strand
AACTCCAAGATTCACGATGTCTCGGATGACCTCGTCGATCAGATCTTCGATTTCATGGTGCGCGACTTCTCGCGCCACGCGCTGAACCTCTACTCGAAGCCATCCAGCAGCGAGAAGCAAATGGAGTGCTGTCTCAAGATGATCCGAAAGCCGGTTCTCGATGACGCGCGCTATCAGCGGATTTGGCAGCAGGTGCACGATCTCCGAGACGAATACGAAATGAACCCGTAAGCCGGGGCAGTAAGCGGATTGAGTATGCAGTACCCCTCCCCCGACCAGCCCTTCGCCGTAAAGGCCATCAACCGGGCGGGCGCCTGGGCGCGCCGCATCGGTGTCGGCTCTGCTGGGCTCGATGCCGAGAAGTTGATGCGTGAGGCCAGCAAGAAGACCGGCCTTTCCGACTTTGGCGACGAAGGGTTTCTTCCTGGTCTGCGGATACTCGTGCAATCGCTGAACGAGGAGGCTCGGCTGTCTACGATCGGCCGCATGGCGGCCAAGAGCCTCGTGGTCGACCGCTTGTGCCATCGACTTCAGATCATCGACTACCGAAAGCAGCGGCCGGAGGTGGCGCAGCAGCAGATTGAAGGCCCGCTCTTCGTGCTCGGCCTCCCGCGTACGGGCACAACGATTTTCTACGAGCTGCTCGCGCAGGACCCGAACCACCGTTGGCCGATCACGTACGAGGTCGAGCAGCCGTTTCCGCCGGTGCGCGAGGAATCGTTTCTCACCGATCCGCGCATCCCGATCGTCGACAAGCAAATGAATGAGGTGGAAAAGCTGGCGCCCGGGTTTCAGGCAATTCACGCCATGGGCGCCACCCTCCCTCAGGAGTGCATTGCGATGACCTCGTCGCACTTCATGTGCGTGCTGTGGGGGGCGCAGTTCTTCATACCGAGCTACGACGAATGGCTGCGTGAGCAGGACGGCTCGGGCGCCTATCGCTGGCACCGAATGTTCCTGCAGCACCTTCAAGTCGACTACAGCAAGCCGCGTTGGCTCCTCAAGACGCCAGGGCATCTTCCCTTCATTCAAACGATCGTCGACGAGTACCCCAAGGCGGCATTCGTTCAGACGCATCGCGACCCGATGCGGGTCGTGGCATCCATGTCGAGCTTGGCGTGCTCCCTGCGCAGCGCGCTTTCAGACGAAGTCGACCCCGCGCAAACCGCCGCAAACGAAACGACACACTACGCCCGAATGGTCAAGACCGGCATGGAGCAGCGAGATCGTATCGAGGCCGAGGAAGGCCCAGGGAGGTTCTTCGACGTTCAATTCGAGGACATCCTGAACCGGCCGATCGAGGTCATCGAACAGCTCTACGGGCACTTTGGGTTCGAATGGAACGCGGACATCCGGGACCGGATGCAAACCTACTTACAGAACCGTCCGCGCGAAAAGCACGGCAAGCACAGCTACACCTTGGAGGAGTTCGGCCTGAGCCGTGAGGAACACGGGCCCTTGTTTGCCGACTACTGCCAGCGATTCGGTGTGGAGAGCGAGGGATGAAACCCGTCGACTAGCTGGTCTCGCTCGTCGCTACATCGGCTTTGCGAAGCCCTTGTCCACCAACTCCTGATTCAAGTACCGCCCCTTCAGGAACGTGCGCTCGATGCCTTGGCTGTTGAAGGCGTAGAAGATGTGGGCGACGTAGCGGCCATGGAGATCGGTTTTGTGGGTGTTGACGATGAGAGTGCGGGCGGCCGCGACTGTACCCATTGCACCACAGTGGGTGTGGCCTGTTGGCACGGTCAGCTGAGTGTGCTCCCGAATTGACGCAAAAACAGAACGGTACGGCTCTTGCTTACTGGAGGAGTGTGGACTCGCATCCGGCGAAGAGGACTGAACATGCAGCACTCCGGTGAGAAGAGCGTCGGCCTGAGCTTCTCGGTCCTCCGCGAGCGACTCGCGCTGTGGATGTGGAAGCACGGCTGGGTGTCTCGGCCGCTCTGAGCTCGTCACTTCCATCAGTTCATCTTCTTAGGCCGTCTCTCAGTCCCTCCACTTGGTCCGCGAGCCCGCACCCACAAGACCGAGGTCCAGCAACACGGTCACCACGACGAGCACGAGATACATGCCATCGACGGCGCCGTTGCTGTTCATGGCGAACGCATAGGAGAGCGTCGTCAGCGGCATGAAGAAGAACCCGAGCAGCGGCCAGAGCGTCGTTTCGTAGGCGCGTCCGATGTAGTCGCTAAAAACGACGACCAAGAGAATGGCGAAACGCGGTGTGCCAAGCGCCAAGCAACCCACGAGAAACGGCATTGGGGGACCATACCACGGGTCTATCGCTCGATCGCGCGCCGCAGCGACATGATACTGTCCCCGCCTGATGCGAGCCGCATGGTACGAAAAGCAGGGTCCGCCGAGCGAGTCGCTGGTGGTCGGAGACATGCCCGAACCCATGCCTGGGGCCGGTGAGCTTCGCATCCGCATCGCGGTGTCCGGTGTGAATCCGGGGGATGTGAAAAAGCGGCAGGACACATTTGGCGTCGGGATGCCCTACCCGCGCGTCGTGCCGCATAGCGATGGCGCAGGAGTCATCGACCAAGTTGGCGACGGCGTGAGCTCCGAGTGGATCGGCAAGCGGGTCTGGTGTTTTGGTGCGCAGAGCTATCGACCGTTTGGAACAGCCGCCGAGCTCTGTGTCGTCCCAGAGGCGCAGGTCTCCGAACTGCCGGCCGCGGTGAGCTTCGACCAGGGTGCTCTGCTCGGCATCCCTGGACTGACCGCACATCGGGCAATCCATGCGGGCGGACCGGTCGAGGGACGGACAGTTCTGATTCAGGGCGGCGCTGGAGCGGTGGGCACCTGTGCGGTTCGTCTCGGGCGGCTCGCGGGCGCCACGGTGATCGCGACGGTGCAGAGCCCAGAGCAGTCAGACGTCGCACGCCAAGCTGGCGCGCACCACGTCGTCCAGTCCGGAGAAGAGATCGCAGCACGGGTCGCCGCCGTTGCGCCTGATGGAATCGACCACATCGTCGAGGTGGCCTTCGCCGCCAACATCGTGAGCGACGAGCGGATGCTCAAGCTTGGCGGCTCCATCGCCACTTACGCGAGTAACGCTCCTCAGGCGACGATTCCATTTTGGCCGCTGGTGTTCAAGAACATCCGGGTCCTCTTCTTGGGCAGCGACGACTTCCCTCTGGAGGCCAAGCGCCAGGCCGCGCAGGACTTGAACCGCGCAATCCAGGAAGCCTGGGTGGGCTTGCCAGTGGGAGCACGCTTTGGGCTCGAGGACATCGCGGACGCCCACGCATTCATCGAAGAGCGAAAGGGACCGGGCCGCGTGGTCGTCACCATGCCTTCAGCGAGGTGATGGACCTCAGCGGTCCGCCAGCTGACGCCCCACGACCTCGGCGTCAGGAATCCGCTTGAACTCGACACGACGCGTGAAAATCATGATGTGCGCGGTCAGCTCGAGTTGATCTGCCTGGGGAACCTCGATGTCGATGCGGACCTCACGCTTGCGCTTGATCGAATACGCACGCCCGTGCCAGGCGCCGTCCTCCGCGTCGTATCGGAGGTCGCGGAAGATCGCGATGCCGACCGTCTCCGGCCGGCGCTCACTCGAGACGATGACACCCTGATAAACGCCGGCGTTCCGACTCACCTCGATGATCGCCTCGCCCTCGCCTCGTTGCCAGTAGCCGAGGATCTGCGCGTCTTTCGCTTCCACCCCGGACGCGTGCGCC
>JBGUEF010000363.1:0-3740 GCA_041821485.1 Deltaproteobacteria bacterium | reverse complement strand
AGCGCTGGGTTGCCCTTCTTGCGGATGACCCAGACGATCAAGCCAACCAGGACGAGGAAGTTGATGACCGTCCCCTGAAAATCCCGGTTCTTGATCAAGGACGAGAAGGTGAGCTCGCCATGGCCATCATCGTGAGCATCGTGGCCGATCGCCTCTTCAGCCACCTCGTGGGCCACTGCCTCGCCGTGGGCGGCTTCGGCCAGCACCAGGCTCGGCGCAGCGAGGGTCAACGCAAAGAGCATCGCCCAAAACACGCGCATTACTGAACCTCCCGGCTGAGCATCTTCGATGCGATCTGTTTGGCCAACGCCGGAACGGACTGATCGATTTCGGTGCGGAGCTTTGAGGCTTCCGTCTTGAGCTTCGCGTCCGCGTCGGCAAGCAGCTTGTCGGTCTCTTTGCCAACCCGGTCGAGCACGGTGCGTTCGAGGCGCTTACCCTCGGTGCGCAAGCGATCGCGCTCCTCGCCAGCTTGAAGGCGGAGGCGCCGCATCTCGGCGTCGAACTCTTCGCTCTCGGCGGAGGCCTCGTCTTGGAGGCGGAGCGCCTCGAGCTTTGAACCCTCGATGGCTTTCTCGCGCGCTTCGAACAGCGCGACCATGGGACGGAAGATCAGGGGACGGAAGACAAAAAACGCAACCGCAAACAGCCCGAGCTGAATCCAGATCGTCCCGTCGAGGTCGATGATGGAGCCCTCGGACAAGAGGGCTGTGAAAAGCACGTTCATCGCAGCGGTATTCCCAGTCGGTCTCAGAGCACCTGCCGAAGAGAAACTCCAAACGGGGGAGAAACTCCAAACGGCGCTTGGGGCCGAATCGCAGCCCCGGCAAGGAGAAATCCCTAGCGGCGCGCGTTCGTAGCATGGGCCCGAACCCAGTCAAGGTAGGCTGAGCCCCCGCGGGGAGTCCCGTCAGCTCGATCCCTTCGGTCCCTCGAAGACGCGCGTTCGAAGGGCGCGAACCGTCTTGCCCGCGGCCCGCTCGTTCTCCCGACTGAAGATCGACGACGGGAGCGGCATGTCCGGATCGACAAAGATTTTGAAGTCGACCTGGGTGCGCGCGCCGCCGTCGACTGGCGTCAGGGTCCAGCTCGCGCTGAAGGCGTCGATGTTGCCTTCCATTAGGCGCGCTTCGACGACCCTAGACTCTCCATCCTGCGGACGCTCCGCCAGGTTGAGCTGGCCCCAGAGGGTAAAGGCGCCCTTGGCGACGCTGACTTCCATGTACACCATCGCGCGGCTGCCCCGTTGTGCCAGCACTTTGGACTTTGTGAAATTTGGCATGAATTGGGCGTAGTTCCCGTAGTCGCGAATGATTGGAAGCACTTCCTCGATCGGCTTGTCCACGACGAGAACAGCCTGGCCCCAGGCGATGTTGGAGCCCTCCTCTGGGATCTGCGCCGTGAAGACTCCCGCATTCTCGTTGGGTTCGTCGGCGGCTGCGGCCGGGCTCGAGGAGGACCCCGCGATGAGCGCCGTGGCGATGATTCCGATGAGCGCTGTCTTTTTCATAGCTGCTTCTCTTTTCTCGAATTTCCCTATGGCGGTGACCCGGGTGACGTTACGGCACCACGGGTAGAGCCCCAGAAAAATGAGCCTTCTGCGGGAGGCTTGCTAGGTTGAGCATCGAATGCTTCGGGTGCTCAGAGTATGCGGTTTTGCTGGGCTTTTCCTCGCAGCCAGGCCCGCCGGGGTTCAGGCACAGGGGGAGCAGGCCGCTGCAGCGCTACAGGACGAGGCTCCGAAGTTGCCGGTCCTAGTGATGCTCATTGGTGGCGCCGCCCGATTCAGAAACATCCACCTCGAGGTGGGCGACAACGCCGGTGGCACCGAGGCGCGAAGCTTCGAGACTGGCGCCTACTTCGACTTCGGCTGGCATCTCCTCATCAGGCCCGCAGCCCGCCGCTCGCCCAGAGCCTCCATCCAAGCGATCGTCGCTCAGATCGACGGCGGCTCAGGCGTAGGCCTCAAGGTCCAACCCGCGGGAACTGGGATCTCGCTGCAGACCAGCAGTTGGCGGCTGCTAGGACAGTTCGGTTACCTTTATCCGATCGACCGGCTGCAGGTGGGCGGGCTCGTTGGCGTTGGCGGCGATGTGCTCAGCATCGACCTGAACTCGGTGCTCCCCTCCTCGAGGATCGTCTATGTGCGGCTCGGACCGGCGGTGGCGTATGACATCGTGCCGAGCTTCTTCGGCTTCCGTGCCGACTTCGGACTCCGCATTCCGTTTTTCCTTGGCGGCCTCGAAGACGCGTATGGAAATGACGGCTCAGGGGTAGGTCTGGATGCGACGGCCACCTTCAACGGCAGGCTCCAAGCCGGATTCACCTATGCATTCCGCTTCATCTGGGAGTACTACAAGTTGCGTTTCACGGGCTCCAACATGAACGTCCCCGCGATGGGCAACGGTGCCGACGGCAACGACCACGCGATCACCCTTCAGTTTCTATTCGGCTGGTCCTTGTAGCCGTCCGGGGAGGTATCCTCGGCCGACTGGGCCGAAGGGGACCGGTCGTCCAAATCGTGGACCTCGCCCATGACGCACGAGCCGTCGAAATGGACGCCCTTGTCGAGAAAAAGCGCCTGCGTCCGAATGTCGCCTCGCACCCGAGCCGGGGCGTGGAGCTCGACCAACTCGGTCGCATGGATGTCCCCGTCGACTCTCCCACCAAGCACGATCAAGGTGTGAACGCGAATGGCGCCCTTGATCGTCGCCGCGTCGCCGATGATCAAGACCCCCTCGCTATGAACCTCGCCCTCGAAGGAGCCATCGATCCGCGCGCGGCCCTCGAAAAAGAGCTTCCCTTCATATCGGGTTCCGGCGCCGAGAAGCGCGTGGATGACGGGGTCCTGGTCCTGCATCGCGGGGTTGAGGGTAGAAAGCCAGAGCGGAGGGGTCAATCGACCGCGCACGGGGGCTTGCCGTGCATCGCTGTGACCCTACTTCGTGGGGACTGGCGTCGTTGACCGCCCTCGGGGGCCGTGCTAGGTCGCGCTCGCTTTATCGGCGGGATGGACCGCCGGCCGACACCCTTTCAGAGAACCGGAAAGAACATGGCAGAGCTTCAGAACGGTCGAGTTACCCAAGTTATTGGTCCAGTCGTGGACGTAGCCTTCCCCCAGGGGAGCCTGCCAGCGATTCTCACTGCGCTCCGGGTTAGTAACCCGGCGATCAGCGAGAAGGATTGGAACCTCACCCTCGAGGTCGCCCAGCACCTCGGTGAGAACACCGTTCGTGCCGTTGCGATGGACTCGACCGACGGCCTGGTCCGAGGGATGGCGGTCAAGAACACCGACGGTCCGATCATGATGCCGGTTGGCAAAGAGTGCCTTGGCCGCATCTTGAACGTCGTCGGGGCGCCGGTGGACGAGCTTGGCCCGGTCAACGCCACACATTTCTCGCCGATCCACAGAGAGCCCCCAGCATTCGTCGACCAGAGCACCCAGATCGAGATCTTCGAGACAGGCATCAAGGTCATCGACCTTCTCGCTCCATACCGAAAGGGCGGCAAGATCGGCCTGTTCGGTGGCGCGGGCGTCGGCAAGACGGTTCTCATCATGGAGCTGATCAACAACGTCGCGAAGGCGCACGGTGGTGTGTCCTGCTTCGCGGGCGTCGGCGAGCGTACTCGTGAGGGTAACGACCTTCTTCTCGAGATGAGCGAATCGAAGCTCGAGACAGGCGAGACGGTTCTTTCGAAGACCGCCCTAATCTACGGCCAGATGAACGAGCCGCCCGGTG
>JBGUEF010000362.1:0-3743 GCA_041821485.1 Deltaproteobacteria bacterium | reverse complement strand
CGTCGCTCTCCGGGTCGTTGCAAGCCTTGGTCTCGTCGTCGAATGGCTTGTCCATCTGGATATCACACGAGATGCTGTCGGAGATGATCGTGGTGAAGGCTGCTTCGAGGCTCTGAGCGTCGTTGCCCCGCCAATACGGAGCGTTGCCTTCGCCGTCGGTGGCGAGCACGATGATCGTCGGCCCCTCGGCGGGCGGAGGGCTGCCTCTAGCGGCCACACCCAGCCAGCAGCCCCGGCGGTCAGCGCTCAGGAACCGCCTTGCCGCCTTTGGCCTCTGCGCGCCGGTAGGCGGGGCGGCTGGTGACGCGGTCGCGCCACGCAACCATGTTGGGACGCTCACCCGATGCTCGTGAGAGCGCGGCTTCCACTGGGTAGAACATCTGGATGTCCGCGATCGAGAAGCTGTCGCCGGCGAAGTACGGACGCTCGGAGAGCGTCTTCTCGACGAATCCCAGATGCAGGTCGAGGGTGGGATGCGTGTAGCTCTGGTCGATCTTGTCAGCGATGCCGCGAGCGATGGGCTTGATGAAGAAGGGCATGGGGGCGGAGCGCAGCCTCGCGAAGATCAGGCTGACCAGCAGCGGCGGCATGAGCGAGCCCTCGGCGTAGTGCAGAAACATCGTGCACTCGAGCTTCTCGGCCTCGTCGGTCGGCTTCAGCTTTCCCTCGCGGTTCGCGAAGTAGTCGAGCACTGCGCCCGACTCGACCAGCACGCGCCCATCGACTTCGACCATCGGAAAACGACCGAGTGGGTGAACGTCGGCGGCCGCTGCGGGAGCCCGAAAGTTCTCGTCGCGCTCCCAAGATTGGATGGTGTAGTCGAGCTCTAGCTCCTCGAGGAGCCAAAGAACACGCAACGAACGCGAGAAGTTGAGGTGGTGGACTTTGACGCTCATGACCCCGAGGGTAGCACCGTTCGCCACGACCAGACCCAGGTGAGGTCATGCAAATCAGATTGGCTCCTCCCGCGTTCGCGACTACTCTGCGGCCCGATGAACAGCCCCTCGCCCCGCATCTGCATCATCGGAGCCGGCATCTCGGGCATCGCAACGGGCAAGTTCCTGAAGGAAAAGGGAATTCCCTACGACTGCTTCGAGGCGTCGCCCACACTCGGCGGAAACTGGGCCTTCAAGAATCCGAACGGGATGTCATCTGCGTACCGTTCGCTGCACATCGACACCTCGAAGAAGAAGCTCGAGTTCCCCGATTTCCCGATGCCAGCGGAGTACCCCACCTTTTGCCATCACACCCACATTCACCAGTACTTCGAGGACCTGGTCGATCACTTCGGCCTGCGAGATGCCATCCGTTTCGAAACCCCGGTTCGCAAAGCGGAGCGTGTGGAGGATGGAACGTGGCGCATCACGCTCGACGACGAGACCCGGCACTACGACCATTTGGTCGTCGGAACGGGGCATCACTGGGACCCCAAATGGCCTGAGTTCCCGGGGCGGTTCGACGGCCCAGCGATCCACTCGCACGAGTACATCGATCCGTTTGATCCCATCGATCTGAAAGGCAAGCGCGTGCTGGTCGTCGGTATCGGCAACAGCGCGGTGGACATCGCGTCGGAGCTCAGCAACCGGGGACTGGCGGAACGGCTGGTGCTGTCGACGCGGCGCGGAGCGCACGTGGTGCCGAAGTACCTGTTTGGGAGGCCCATCGATCAAATCGTCGAGACGAATCCATACATTCCGCTCGCGCTTCAGCGCAAGGCTGCGGCGCTGCTCGTCCGCCTGGTAGTCGGCCGCGTCGAGAATTTCGGGATGCCGACGCCGGACCACGAGATTCTCACTGCGCACCCTACCGTCTCTAGCGATCTCCTCCAGCGGGTAGGCAATGGCGACATCATCGTCAAGCCCAACGTCGCCGAGCTGCGTGGCGATCGGGTCGAGTTCACAGATGGAACCGTCGAACCGATCGACGCGATCATTTATGCCACGGGCTACAACATCAGGTTCCCGTTCTTCGATCCGGAGTTCCTCTCGGCGCCCGACAACGTCTTACCGCTGTTCAAGCGCATCTTCGTGCCTGGCATCGACAATCTGATGTTCATCGGTTTCGCCCAGGCAATCCCGAGCATCATCGGCTTCGTGCAGGACCAGGCTAAATGGGTCGCGTCCTATCTGGCAGGCGAGTACGCGTTGCCGTCACCCGAAGAGATGCAGGCCGCGATCAAGCGTGACGAGGCCCGCATGATGTCCCACTACGTCGCCTCGAGCCGTCACACCATGCAGGTCGACCATGTGCTCTACGCGCGGGACCTGCGCAAGGAATGGAACCGGGGACGCAAGCGGGCCCGGGTCTAGGCTCGGCTCCCTTCCTCGAAAACATGCGCTAGGGTCCAGCCGAGTGATCCGCTCAGTCTGGAGTTCCACATGACCGAACAACCGTCCGGTGACGCACTACAGTTGCGTTCGATGATCAAAGCCGATGGCACGCTCGAGCTGTCGCTCGCCGCGATTCCCATCCCACGACCCAAAGACGACGAAGTGCTGGTGCGCGTCGAGGCATCGCCGATCAACCCGTCCGACCTAGGTTTGTTGTTCGGAGCCGCGGACCCAACGACGATGAAGTCGTCCGGCGATGCCGACAATCCCGTCGTTACGGCAACCGTCCCGGACAAGCTGATGCGGGGAATGGCGGCACGCGTCGGTAAGTCGTTGCCGGTGGGCAACGAAGGTGCCGGTATCGTGGTCGCTGCGGGACCGGATAGTTCCGCCCAGGCGTTGATCGGGAGAACCGTCGGGTTGATCGGGGGAGCGATGTACTCGCAATACCGGTGCGTCCCGGCGGAGCAGGTGCTCCCGCTTCCCGAGGGCACTGCGCCCGCCGAGGGTGCGTCGTGTTTCGTCAATCCTCTCACGTCGCTGGGCATGGTCGAAACCATGCGTCTCGAAGGACACACCGCGTTGGTGCACACGGCCGCAGCGTCAAATCTCGGCCAGATGTTGCTACGGGTCTGCCTCGAGGACGACGTGCCACTGGTGAACATCGTGCGAAAGGCGGAGCAGGTCGAGTTGCTCGAGGGTATGGGTGCGACCCACGTCTGCAATTCCAGCGAACCGACGTTCATGAAGGACCTCACCGACGCGTTGGTGACCACGGGCGCCACGTTGGCGTTCGACGCGATCGGCGGAGGGAAGCTGGCAGGACAGATCCTCACGTGTATGGAAGCAGCCGCGAGTGCGACTGGGGCCCCATACAGTCCGTACGGCTCTACCACGCACAAACAGGTCTACGTCTATGGTGGGCTCGATCGAAGTCCCATCGTGTTGGCCCGCAGCTTCGGCATGGCCTGGGGCGTTGGTGGCTGGTTGCTGTTCCCGTTCCTCCAACGGATCGGACCCGAGGCATCGCAGAAGCTGCGCCAGCGCGTCGCTGCGGAAATCAAAACCACGTTTGCGAGCAACTACACACGAGAGGTCTCCCTCGCGGAAGCGCTGACCCTCGAGGCGATCTCGGTGTATGGCCGGCAAGCCACCGGGGAGAAGTACCTCATCAACCCGAACAAGGGGCTCGCTTGAGTCATCAGTAGACCTTCCCAGGTTGAGGCCGACCGCATCGGAAGGCCAGCGAACTTCCAAAAGGGGCGATCGGTGCGGGGTCGCCCGTTTTTTGTTCAGTTGCTGGCTCGGGAGTGGTTGCGGGGTTGGTGACCTGGTTTGGTTTAGTTACACCACCCGTCCACCCCCACCCGTAGTCCTCCCTCCGCGCCCTTCGCTTCGCTCGGGCTTGGCGGC
>JBGUEF010000361.1:0-3750 GCA_041821485.1 Deltaproteobacteria bacterium | reverse complement strand
GCCGTTCTCCTGTGTAGAAGTCGATGTACGGAGGGGCGTCGTGTGTGACGTGCTTGGAATTAACCCTTCTAAAAAGGGGACTGTCCCCTTTTTCGTGTGAGGAGCCCCGGTGAACCTGTGAGCACGCTCGTCGCTAGCCGTTTCCGGTGATCCAATTTGGAGCATCACTCTCTGCGGATGAAGAGCTCAGAACGGGCGGAAGACTGCGAGGGTTACGATGAGTACGGCGAGCGTCGAGATCACCACGGCCAGGCCGACGAAGGTTTTCGCTTTGACGTCTTGGCCCTCCGCCCATCGCCGTAGCTTTCCGGTGAGCACCCCGGTCGCACCTGCCAGCGCCAGCAGGAGCAAGAGTTTCGTGTGCATCCAACCTTGCTTGGCGTAGGTCTCTGCAAAGTTGGGGATCAGCATACCGAAGCCGCCCACGAATGCGAAGAGCATCGATGGCGTCGTCACGCGGACCGTCACCTTGCGGAGCGCTTGCGCGATACCGCTCTCCCATGGTGTGGGGGCGGACGCAGCGACCGCCACCGCCACCGCGGTCCCTATCCAGAACGTGATACCCAAGAAATGAAGGTACCGAAAGACAATCATGCTCATTGCGTGCTCCTCCGCGCGCCGGAGTCTAGCTGCCATAGACCAGGGGCACAAAGACGCATCGACACAGCTCTTCGGTTTCGAGCGTGTCGCCGCGCTTGCGGGAGGTCTGAAGCGATTGGCCCCATCCGCCGCCGACGGGAATGACGAGTCGCCCACCTTCCTTGAGCTGCTCGATCAGCGCGGGCGGAACCTCTTTTGCGGCCGCAGCGACGACGATGCCATCATAAGGAGCACCTTCAGGCCACCCTTTGCGCCCATCTGCGCAAATGAGCTCCACGTTGTCGATCCCCAATGAGTCCAGCGCGCGTCGTGCGTTGGCGACGAGCTCCGGGATAATCTCGATCGCGTAGACCTTCTTTGCAAGCTTCGATAGGATTGCAGCCTGGTAACCGGACCCCGCACCGACCTCCAGAACCGTCTCGTCACCCTCGAGTCGGAGGGCCTCGACCGACATCGCGACCATCAAGGGTTGGGAGATGGTTTGCCCGTGCGAGAGCGGAAGGGCGCCATCGGCGTACGCATCCCTCTTGTTGGCATCAGGAACGAACGCTTCCCGTGGCACCTCGCCCATGGCGGCGAGCACTCGGCTGTCCGCGATCCCCCGACGGCGGAGTTGGTGCTCCACCATGCTCGCGCGCTCTTTGTCCAGATCCATCCCGGCCCTAAATAGCACCCAAACCCTCTCGTAGACCACCCCTCGATCAACTTCACAAAGCGGGAGGGGCCCCGGCCCCTGGACGATGCGACAGCATCGACTTTACGGGCTAGAGTCGCTCCTTCGCAACCGAGGAAATGACATGGCGAAAACCAACCCGGGCAATTTTTTCGAGGATTTCGAGGTCGGAGCGGAGCTCGTGCACGCGGTGCCGCGGACTATCACGGAGGGCGAGGCCGCGATGTACATCGGGCTCACCGGTTCGCGCTATCCGCTCCACTGTTCTGCCGAGTTCGCGCGCTCGCTGGGTCATCCAAGAGAGACCATCAACGACCTCTTGGTGTTTCACATCGTGTTCGGAAAGACCGTCAACGACGTCTCGCTCAACGCGGTCGCGAACCTCGGCTACGCGGGCGTTCGGTTCATGGTTCCTGTCTATTCAGGCGACACCCTGCGCTCCATCTCGAAGGTGGTTGGCAAAAAGGAAAACAGCAACGGGAAGACCGGCGTCGTATGGGTCAAGACCGTCGGGACCAACCAACGCGGCGAGACGGTGCTCGAATACTACCGCTGGGTCATGGTTCACAAGCGGGACCCATCGACCCCGACTGGTGCCGACGACCGGCCGGCAATGCCAAAGGAGGTCGCTCCCGCGGATCTGATCGTTCCCTCCGTTCTCGATCTCAACGCTTACGAGGATTGGCCATCGGGCGGCAGCGCCTATTTCGAGGACTATGAAGTCGGCGAGAAGATCGACCACGTCGACGGCATGACGATCGAGGAGTCAGAGCACGCGACGGCGACGCGGCTGTATCAAAATACCGCGAAGGTTCACTTCGATGCGGTGCAAACCAAAAACACTCGTTTTGGCCGCCGTTTGATGTACGGCGGTCACGTCATCAGCATCGCGCGCTCGTTGTCGTTCAACGGCATGGAGAAGGTGCTCGGCATCCTCGCGTGGAACGGCGGAGCCCATGCCAACCCCACGTTCGCCGGCGACACGATCTACGCCTACAGCGAGATTCTCGACAAATCCGACCTTCCCGGCAGGACCGACTGCGGCGCGCTTCGTGTGCGATTGGTGGGGTTGAGGGACGTTCGCCCGACGGAATCCGAGTTCCCGCTGAAGGTTTCGAAGGACGGCCGAGACGTGTACCACCGGGATGTCGTACTAGACCTGGATTACTGGCTCCTCGTCCCTCGACGGGAGCGCTGACCCTCGACACCATCGGCTTGCCATCCCTCGGGCCATCCTTTAGACACCCGTCTTAGGAGTAATTCATGTATCTGAACATCGCCAACAGCGACCGGCCCCGTAAGCGCAACAAGGCCGCGCGCCGCAATGCGAAGCGAAAGGCAAAAAACCGCCGTCGCGTCAATCGCATGCATGGGCGCAAGCTGGGCCGCCGCGGCTGAGCCGTGCGCCAATGGATGCGAAGGTCATCTACGTCGTAAGCGACTCGACCGGCGAGACTGCCGAGCGAGTAACGCGAGCTACGCTCCTTCAGTTCCCCGACCATAGCGTGAGGCTGAAGCTCGAGCGGCGTATGCGAGACCGACGTGGCCTGACCGCCATTCTGGAAAGCGCGGCCGCCCAAGAGGCGATGGTCGTGTTCACATTGGTGCGTCCGGAGCTCAGGGACCACTTCAACCAGCAGGCCGCCCGGCTCGGCGTTCGGCACGTGGACGTGATCGGCTCGCTGATCAGCCAGATCGGCCACTACCTCGAAGCCGATCCCGTGAACATCCCGACCGGTGAGATGCCGCTGTCGAAGGAGTACTTTCGTCGAGTCGAGGCGATCGAGTTCGCGGTCAAAAGCGACGACGGCAAGGAGCCGCGAAATCTCCATAGGGCCGACTTGGTCCTGGTTGGAGTGAGCAGAACGAGCAAGACACCGCTATCGACGTACTTGGCAGGACGCGGTCTCAAGGTGGCCAACGTGCCGCTGGTGCTCGGCGTCGAGCCACCGAGCGAGCTCCACGAGCTTCCCGGTTACCGGGTCGTCGGCCTCACGGTCGATATCGATCAGTTGATGGACATCCGCAGACAGCGCCTGCAGCATTTGGGAATGCCCCCTGACGCGAACTACGGCCACCGCGACCACGTGAAAGCCGAGCTCGAGTACGCCCACGCCATTTTTCGCGACAACCCCGAGTGGATGGTCGTCGACGTCACGAACTGCGCGATTGAAGAGACGGCCACAATCATCCTCGAAGCGCTGCACGAGCGGGAGGAGCTCAGGGATCTGACCACCCCGCCGCCCCGGGTGCTCTAGCCGCTATTCCTCGATCACGTTGCCGTCTTTGTCGATCTTCACGACTCGGCGGCCGCTGCAGTCGGGCTCCGTCTCAACTTTGACAGGGCCACTCTTGACCTCGAGCTCCTTCTCGATTTCGCCCGCGATTTTGAGACCCATGAGCCCGAGGCCGCCACTCACACTTGCAGCATCGGCGGTGATGAACACCTGGCTTACCTTGGTGGGCACGACGACTCG
>JBGUEF010000360.1:0-3762 GCA_041821485.1 Deltaproteobacteria bacterium | reverse complement strand
GGGCACTCTCGGCGGCGAGGCCGGGCCTGCTCGAACGCACACACCGATCACCACGCTTGATCTTCGGTTCCACGAAGACGGTACATCGGAGCTCGAGCTCCCCACCGGCTGGACGACCCTCGTGTTTCCGCTCGAAGGGGACGTGACGGCGGGACCGGCTCGGGAGCCGATCGGAGCACGGCACTTCGGTGTCTTCGATCCGAACGACGACGGCGCCGTGCAGCTCCACGCAAGCAAGGGCGCGCGCGTCCTGGTGCTCGCCGGGGAGCCCATCGACGAACCGGTGGTGGCCTACGGCCCCTTCGTCATGAACACACGAGAAGAAATCAGCCAGGCCTTCCGCGACTACCAGAGCGGCAAGATGGGCCACTTGCTTTGAATCACGAAAAGGAATGACATGGGAAAGCTAGTAGAAGGCGTTTGGCGCGACATTTGGTACGACACGAAGAGCACGGGCGGAAAGTTCGTGCGGACCAACGCCAAGTTCAGGAACTGGATCACCGCGGACGGCAAGAACGCGCCAAGTGGCAAGGCGTTCAAGGCGGAAGCCGGGCGCTACCACCTCTATGTGTCGTATGCGTGCCCATGGGCGCATCGCACATTGATCTTCCGAAAGCTCAAGGGGCTCGAGGACATGATCGGGGTGTCGGTGGTGAACCATTTCATGGGGGGTCAGGGCTGGACGTTCCACGAGGGCGACGGAGTGATTCCGGACCCGGTCATGGACGCCGAGTTCTTGCATCAGCTCTACACCGCGGCCGATCCCAAGTTCAGCGGACGCGTCACGGTGCCGATGCTTTGGGACAAGAAGACCGGGACCGTCGTCAGCAACGAGTCGTCTGAAATCATCCGCATGTTCAACAGCGCGTTCGACCACCTGGGAGCAACGCCGGGCGATTTCTACCCCGAAGGACTTCGCGAAGAGATCGACGAAGTGAACGAGCGCGTCTATCACACGCTCAACAACGGCGTCTACAAGTGCGGCTTTGCCACCACCCAGGAAGCTTACGAGGAAGCATTCACCGGGCTGTTCCAGATGCTTGACGAACTCGACGGCCGCCTGGCCAGCCAGCGCTATCTCGTCGGCAACCGGCTGACGGAGGCCGACTGGCGACTGTTCACCACGCTGATCCGCTTCGATGCGGTCTACGTGGGACACTTCAAAACAAACCTGCGCCGCATCGCCGACTACCCCAACCTCTGGGCCTACACCCGCGAACTCTACCAAGTCCCCGGCGTCAGCAGCACCGTCAACATGCACCACATCAAACACCACTACTACGGCAGCCACGAAAGCATCAACCCCACCCGCATCGTCCCCATGGGCCCCACCATCAACTTCACCGCCCCCCACCACCGCGACACCACCCTCACCCCCCTAATCGACGCCGCCGAATAAAAGGGGACAGTCCCCTTTTTGGAGGGGTTAAAACAAACAGATCGGACGGCCCGGGTAATCGTCTCTTAACCCTTTGAAAAAGGGGACTGTCCCCTTTTTAGTGCGTAGAGGGTTAGGAGGGCTGTGGTTAGTTCGTAGGTGATGGCGGCTGTGTTGTAGGGGTCGGTCTGGCCCATCATGGCGACGGCTAGGATTCGGGCGGTGGCGTAGCCGGTTAGGGCCGTGAGCATGACGATTAGGCCGGTGCGGACTTCTATTTTCTTGAGGGCGGCGGCTAGGAAGAAGAGGCCTAGGGCGATGGGGAGGCCGCCGTACTCGGCGCGCACTTCGATGACCGAGCTCGGCGTGGGCATTGCGAGGCCGCTTTCGATGCCGATGGTGGCTGGGTGGATGAAGCAGACCAGGCCGTGGACGAAGAAGACCAGGCCGGTGACGGTGAGAAGGATTCGTGAGAACAGCATTGCTGGTTCTGATAGTGTATCCTCCGGCTCGCTTCCAATGGAAGCCCTGGAGTTCTATGCACCCATCATCGACCACGACCCGAAATACGAGCCTCCTGATAGCCATCGCCCTACTCTGCGTGGCGTCGATCACGGGATGCAGTCAAAGCGTCACCCTCCCGCCGCTAGTTGACGAGCCGGACGCACAGCAGATTCCCGGCAAATTTGTCTGGCACAATCTGGTCACCGGTGACGGTGAAGCCGCACGCCAGTTCTATGGCGCGCTCTTCGGTTGGGAGTTCGACGTCCTAGAGGATGGTCGCTACAGCGTCATCACCTACCAGGGTCGCAACCTCGGCGGCATCCTCGACACGAACAAGAAGGACGGCAACACGCCGAAGCGAGGGCACTGGTTGAGCGCCATGTCGGTCGCGAACCTCGACGCGTCGCTGGCCGCCGTCGACAGGGCCGGTGGCAAGCAGCTCGAAGCGCCGATCGACGTCTCCGGGGTCGGCCGCGTCGTGACGGTCGCAGATGCGGACGGCGCCCTGCTTCATCTCTTGTCTTCCGAGCGCGGCGACCCGCCGGACGCCGAGCCCCAAGTTCACACCTGGCTCTGGCACGAGCTTCTCGCGAACGATGCCGCCGGCGCTCTCAAGTTTTATGAAGGCGCCTTTGCCTATCGCGCCACGGCGCCGAAGAAGGACCCGACCTCCAAATACCGTGTCTTATGGAGCGCCGGCGAGCCGCGCGCAGGCATCCTGCAAAACCCCTTCGAGAAGACCCGATCGGCTTGGATTCCTTACGTGCGCGTCGATGACCCGGCGGCGCTTGCCGAACGGGTCACCGAGCTCGGCGGCCGCGTCATCGTCGCTCCGGGGCCCGATGTCCGCGACGGCACGCTGGCCCTGATCGTCGACCCCTCAGGCGCACCTCTCGCATTGCAAAAATGGTCGCCCGACGAGGAGGTGAACCTATGAAACGCCTCACCGAACGACTCGTGCTCGTCGCCGTGATGATATTCTGCCTCGCCGCCGCGGGCTGCTACGCCTCGGGGGGATACGCCGGCTACGGATACGGCTACAACAACTACTACGACGACCCGTTCTACTCGCCGCCGATCGACCGCTACGGGTACGGGTTCTACGGGCACCCCTGACGGGCCCGCTTACGAAGGCTGAGTGGTGTTGCTGACGCGCGTGCGGAGCGCACGGAGCGTGTTGCCGGCTGCCCGCTCGTTCTCACGGCTAAACACCGATGAGGGCAAGGGCATGTCGGGGTCGACGTAGATCTTGAAGTCGACCTCGGTGCGGGAGCCGCCATCGACCGGGGTCAGGCGCCAGCTCGCGCTAAACGCGTCCATGTTGCCATCGAGGAGACGCGCCTCGATCACACGAGTGTCGCCTTCGGGAGGGCTCTCCGAGAGCTTGAGCTGCCCCCAGAGCGTGAAGGTGCCCGACGCCACGCTGACTTCCATGTAGACCATGGCGCGGTTGCCACGCTGGGCGAGGACCTTCGACTTGGTGAAGTTCGGCATGAAGTGCACGTAGTTGGCGTAGTCGACCACCACAGGGAGGACTTCGTCGATCGGCTGGTCCATCACTGCAATCGCGTGGCCCCAGGAAATGCTGGACCCCGCCTCGGCGATCTGCGCGGTGCGGACGTCTGCCTCACCCGCGGCGTGGACGGGGCTGGTCGCCGCAAGCAATGCAGCTGCCAATAAGCCAATAAAAGTCGTCTTAGTCATTCGCGAAGTTTGCCTAGGGTCGCAGTAAGAATCCATTTCGTGCCTCCGGCTGGGTGGGAGCATGTGCAGGCCCCGTGCCAGTGAGGACGGCCAAACGCAAAAAGATATTCAGATCAGGTGTTTAGACTGGTTCCGCCCAGACGGTACTAGACGGTGCGTGACGCCGGGTCTGCCAA
>JBGUEF010000359.1:0-3762 GCA_041821485.1 Deltaproteobacteria bacterium | reverse complement strand
AAAAGTTTGGAGAAAACCGACACTTAGGGCGGAGAAGCGGCCGGCGGCGGTGGAAGCACACAAAGGCCCCGTTCGACCCAATCGGTGCCGCCGCGACCGTCCCGAATCACGAAGGTTAGGCGCACCAATAGACCGTCTTCCGGGGCATCAGAGAACGGCCGCCACTGCGTGAGAACTGAACGAGCAGGGTCGGTGATGAACGAGAACGTCCGCTCGAGGTCGCCGCCGTCCGTGAGCCAACTGACCTGGATCTCTTCGGTCAGGGTCATGTCGCCGACCACATAGGACTGGAGGCTGTCAGGGGTCACTCCAAGGTTGATCGACGAGGCGGCACTTCCCGCAAGCGGATGCGCGTCCCGCTGCTGGTCGGTGAGGCCATCGAGGTCTGCTCGGCATCCCGTTCGCGGTGCGGTTCGCGGAACTTCTTGATCGTACGGCGGTGGCCAAGGCCGACCGTTGAGGAAGAGCGTCGAGATCTCAGGATTCAGATTGGGGTCCTCCGGCGCGGTCTCGATCGGGATGTTCACCGTCACAAACCGGCCTTCGTTGCTCGGGTCCTCGCAGGGGTTCAGGTCGTCGGTCTCGCCGAGGATGAAGCGGAGGATGGCGTCGGCGGCAGGCGGGCCGTTGGCACAGATTGCGCCTTGCAAGAGCACGTTGTCGGCGCCGGCCGCTTCGAGCTCCGCTTCGGAAGGAACCTGGAAACTCAGGACGGGAAAATCCAGGGGATCGGCAGGTGGAGCTCCCTCACAGCCTTCACAGGGCTGAATGAGGTCCCGGCAAATCGGCGGTCCGATGAGGGTGGGCGCGGGAACGCAGGCGATGAACGCCCACTGCAACGGCGGCGGCGTCACCGCGGGCACCTCGGAGGCAGGCGCGCCCTCGTCGATCATCAAGATCGAAACCTGGATCTCGTCCTCGGGGTCGGGCCGTGCGCGCCCAGGCTTGCCTTCCACCTCGACCCGCGCCGCCACGGCGCGAAGGTCGGTCACGGCCCAGGCCGGAAGGAAGCTTTCGCTGCACGCGGCCGCCAGGAACAAGACGATCAGCCCGAGGACTCGCATCACAGCTCCCCCCTGATGCCGAGCGCGGGGATGATGGGCAAACCGAGCAAGGGCGTCTGCTGGCTGAAGTCGTAATTGTAGATGATGCCCTCTTGGTTCTGCTGATTGTAGGCGTTGCGGATATCGAGAAATACCGCAAGCCGCCAGCCCTCGAAGATCCACTTCTTCTGAACTCGGATATCGAGCTGATGGAAAAGAGGGTTGCGAAGGCTGTTCACCCGACCGTCGATCGGGATGTAGACGTCGTTCAGCGCGTCGTAGATCGATCCGATGACGGGAGTGTTCGGGTTGCCGCTGACGACACGGAAGGTGCCGCCGATCTCCCAGTTGCGCGGGAAGTTGTAGACGAACGCTGCCGTCAAGATGTGCGTCTGATCGAAGTCGAACAGGCGCCAGGGCTCGAGCGAGCCATCCTTGCGCTCACTTCGGGACAACGTGTACGACAGATAGCCAAAGTAATCGCGTCCCTCGGTGATGGGGCGAAGGTTGATGCTGAACTCCGCTCCGTAGATTCGCCCGATTCCACCGGTCACGTAGAACGGCGCTTCGCCGCCAGGCGTCGGGATTGCGCGGTCCCAAAGGTATTTGTAGAAAGCTTCAACACCGAAACGAGCGCCCGGAACAGCGTCGTACTCCCAGCCGGCTCCGACGTGGACCGCCTTGATCGGGTCGAGCTCGGGATTGCCGATCGACGCATCGGACTCTTGAAACTCTGGCGGCTGACTGAACACGCCCACGCCGAGCTTGACCCGCATGTCTTTGGCCACGGTGAAGATCGTGGTTAGGCGCGGATCGACGGAAAACGAGCTGATGTCGCTGAAGTAGTCCATGCGAAGCCCGAGGATGAGCAGCGTGATCTCTCCCAATTGCATGTTCGACTCGAGGTAAAGGCCAGGGCGGAAGACCGTGGTGTCGACGTCGGCGAACACCTGGTCTTGGCCAGCCAAAGAACCTTGCTGGCTGCCGGCCCCTTCCGAAGCCCCTGGCGATGGCCCCAGGTAAATGAGGTCGATGGGAGCCGTGTAGACGTCGAGGCCCGTGATGAGCCGGACCCGGTCGGTGATCTGATAGCGCCACTCGCCCCGGCCGTAGGTCTGAATGAACGTACCTTCGAGCCGAAACTCGTCTCCGAGGGAGAAGTTGATCTTGCTCGGTCCGACGTTGAAGGCCAGCTCTTGCTCCGCCTTGTCGCCGAGACGGCGCTTCCAGTCGATTTGGTTGTTGTAGAACGCGGTCCCGAGCGAGGTGTTGCCGCGAACCGCCGGGTCATTCTCGGCAGCTTCTTCCAAGATCAGCTCCAGCCGGTCGTTCGACCCGTATGCCGAGATACGAACGCGGTCTCGCTTCGTCGGCCAGAAATTCAGCTTGAACTGATAGTCGATGTAGACCGGCGCCTGCCGGACGCCCACGTCGTCCGGCAGCACCGAGGGCAGAACGAGATCGATCAAGCTCCGCCTCAGCCCTCCGGAGATGCTGATCTTGTCGGTAAGCGGCGCTTCGATCGTCACGAAGGTATCGATGATCGAGATCTCCGCCACCCCGTGGATCCGGTCTCGCGCCGGGTCCCGCGTGGTGACCTCCAAGATGCCACCGGTACGCCGGCCGTAGCGCACCGAGAAATTGCCTGGGTAGAAGTCGATCTTCTCGAGCATGTACGAGTTGTAGACACTGGTGAGGCCGCCGAAGTGGTAGATCAGAGGCACGGGAATTCCGTCGATGAACGACTCGCTGTCCTGAGGCGCGGCACCACGCACGATGAGCAGGCCAATGCCGAAAGGCGGCCTCGCGACGCCGGGCAGAAGCTCGACGGCTCGGAGCGCGTCGCCTCGGGTCCCGGGAATGCGGGTCAGCTCATCTTTGTCGATCGTGCGCTTCACGACTTCGCGCGGCGCCGCATCGATGACAGCGGTCTCGCCAAACCCGCTGTATGCCGCCTTCTTCTTCGCACCCAAACGGTAGATGACCTGGGTAACCTGCCCCGCGACCAGCTCCTCCTCGACTTTCAAGTCGCCGTACTCGCCACCGAGGATGTTGACCTCGTACTTGCCCGGCTCGAGGTCGGTCGCCACGAAGGATCCATCCGGTCCCGTGACGATGTCTCTGACGAGTTGGTCCTGCTCGTTGAGGATCTCGATCGTGACGGTGCCGGCGGCGCTGTCGTCCTCGGCGAGCAGCACGGTGCCGGAAAGCCAGCCCGTCGTCATCTCCTCGGGCGGCTCCTTCAGCTCGAAGACGTATCGATAGCGAACGCGGGCTGCAATCGGCTCCCAGTCTTTGCGTGCGGGCTCAAACACGAACTGGCGCGCGGCCGAGAGCGCGGCCTCATCGAAGCCTTCCCCTGCGGACCTGGCAACGCTCACTTCGCTGACCCGACCATCCTTCCCGACGACGATATCGAGCTCGACGACAGCCTCGATGGGCTCGTCGCCCTCGGTCTCCGGGTAGGCCGCCTCGACGAAGCGAATGAGCTTCGGCGGCGTGATGAGCGGCTTCTTTTCTTCCTCGGGCGCCGGCTTGCCGCTGGTCTGCGCCTGAGCCCCATTCGAGACAAATCCCGCGAGGAGCAAGGCAGCGACCAAGCGAAGCACCGCCTAAGCATACGGACGGCAGCATGGCCATACAAACCGAAGCGACGGGGGCCGTCCTGGACAGCGAGGATCGTTCATTTCGGCGCGGTCAAAAAGGTGACACGAATGTT
>JBGUEF010000358.1:0-3777 GCA_041821485.1 Deltaproteobacteria bacterium | reverse complement strand
CTTCTATCTATAAGATGGGCACTCAACCATCATTTAATAAAATAGTCCTTTTCTCTTTATTTGTCTTTCTTATCGTCCCTCTCAAACCCATTTATGCCGAAAAACTCCCTGTCATTCAGAAAAAAGAGGTGGTCGTAGCCTTCGAGGATATGGACGATGCCCATCCGGTAGGTCCCGAGGGCGACTTCCTTCTTGCTTTCGCGCGCCGGGATCTCAAACGTCGGAGAGTTTGGACGCAAGATGGCCGAGTGCGTGCTGCCGTCCCGAAGCTCGATCCGAAGCAGCACGTCGGTCTGCACTCCCGCAAGGCCGTCGATTGAAATGCTCTGGCCCACCAACGGCGTGCCGTCACTTTTGTACGTCGTGCGCTGCACCCAGGCGGCCGGGACCCTGCGAACCGTCGGTGGCGCAACGGCCGTCAGATTCTCCGGAAGAATCGGTTCGAGGCCGAGCGCGCGGTCGCCTTTGCCGGGCAGCTTCCAGGTGACCTCGAAGATCCCGGGCCCCGTCTCTCGGATGTCGAGCAGCGCAGGCCGAATCTCGTGTGCACGCGTCGTAGAGGAGGGGACTAAGGCCGCCAGCACGAGACCCAAGCAAGCAACGCGCCCGGTTACCGTCACGGCGAAGACTCCTCTTGCGCGACTGCGTCGCTCGTCGCGTCGTCTTCGATCACGACCGTGTACTTCTCGAGCAGCCTGTCACGGTACTCCGCGTTCAGCTCCTCGCGCCGAGCCGCCTCCCAGTCCTGCGCGACCCGCTCTCGAACGTCTGCGAATGTCGGCTCGGGGAACTCCTGCTTGTCGTGGACGTAGACCAGGTGGACCCCGTATCCGGAAAGGACCGGGCCTTTCCAGGCGCCGACGCTCAGCTCGCTGACACTCTGTGCGAATCCACCACCGAACAGTTTCGAGATGTCGGCTTCGGTTCGCTCTGGGTAGTAGAGCTGCAACATGAACGGGTCGCCGACCTCCCTCGCGCCACCGGTCGGGTCGTTCGCCTGCTTGAGAGCCTCCAAGACTGTCGCTGCGTGGCTCTCGGTCTCGTCGCCCCGCTTGTCCGGGTCGACGAACGCATGGGTGAATGTGATCAGCTCAGGCCGCCGATAGTCCGCGCGATGCGCTTCGAAGTAGGCTTCGAGGTCCCCCTCGGTCGGGGGCGCCACATCGATGAGATCCTGCACCAGGAACTCGAGCTTCTGCGCCAGCCGTCGTCGTACGATGGTGTCGTCCTGGTCGAGCCCCATCGCTAGGGCTTCTCGGTAGAACGCCGTTTCTCGAACGTATTCCTTGGTGAGGCCCGCCAGCTCTGCGGGCGTTGGCGGACGCTTCCATCGCTTTTCAAAGCTCGTTCGCATCCACGCGCGCTCGCCCGCACCGACGATAATGGTCTGAGCGTCCTCACCGGCCTCAGCTGGGTTGAACCATGCATAGCCGGCGTAAATGGCCAGGCCGAGGATCAGGAAATGAAAAAGTGGCTCTTTGACCAGCCGAGATACGCGTCCGCTCACTGTTGGGCTCCTCTGACGATCGACGACGCAGTATCATGAATTTCCAGGCTGAACACCCCCAGGTCAGCAACGCCACGTGGATGCGGTGGCGCGAGATGGCCGGGCTGAAATGATCGGGTTTGCGCATAGACGAGTCCGGGCCGTCGCGATAGAAACAGCTGCGCGCTCGAGCGTGAACCCATGAGATCGAAGGAAGAGCTGCCATGAACTCGTCTCCGCGTACGGTGCTGACCGCAATCGCCTGCCTTGGCCTGATGATCGCATGCCGCTCTGGAGGAACGGATAAGACCGAAAGCACCACGCCGGTCGCTCCCCCAGCCGCTGCGGCGACTCCAGCCCCCGCCGCGGCCCCGGCTCCCAAGCCCAACCCGTTGCGCAACGTGTATTTCGGCGAGCAGCACCTGCACTCGGAAATGTCCCCCGACGCCTACGCCGTCGGAGTACGACAGAAGATGGACGACGCCTACCTCTACGGCATGGGCGAGGAGATCACGCTGTCGACCACGGGCGAGAAGATCAAGAGAGGTACGCCCTATGACTTCGTTGCGCTGACGGACCACGCGGAATATCTGGGCGTGTTCATGCAGCTCCAGGATCCCAACAGCCCACTTGCCAGCAACGCGCTCGCGAAGCTGATCAACAGCTCTGATCCCGCCGACGAAAACAAGGCCGCCTCGGAGGTGATCGCGTCGATCACGACCGCCAATCCTTCGGGACCGTTCCTAGACTTCGTGCATCCGAAGAACATCCGGTCCAACTGGAAGCGCCACGTGGACACGGCGAACAAGTACAACGACCCGGGCAAGTTCACCACGATCATCTCCTTCGAATGGACCTCGATTCCCGACAACCAGAACATGCACCGCAACGTGTTCTTTCGCGGCGACACAGGTCCCGGGGCGCCCTATTCGGCGTTCGATTCGATCAACCCCGAAGATCTGTGGACGTACATGGAAGTCCAGCGAGACCTGGGTCTCGATGTCATCGCGATTCCGCACAACGGCAATGTGTCCAACGGATGGATGTATGCGCCCACGACCTTTCCTGATGGTTATCCCCTCAACGCGCGCTACGCGGAGCGACGAGCACTCAATGAGCCGCTGACGGAGATGATTCAGACCAAGGGGGCCTCGGAAACGCATCCGTCGCTCTCACCCAACGATGAGTTCGCGGATTTTGAGATGTTCCCAAACATGATCGGCAGCCAGAAAGAGAGCAAGGTCAAACACGGCTACATTCGCCAGGCGCTGACCGCCGGTCTGATTCACGAAGAGACGCTCGGCACGAACCCGTTCAAGTTCGGCATCGTAGCCGGCGCAGACGTGCATTCGGGTTACTCTGGAAACGAAGAGTGGAACTGGCACGGGGCGCACGGAGTAACCGACGACACGCCGAAGAAGCGCCTCGATCCCAAGCCGAACGCCAGCGGCGAGTCAGGTGCGATCGTGGGCTCAGCAGGTGCAACCGCCGTGTGGGCCGAAGAGAACACCCGGGCCTCGATTTTTGACGCCATGAAGCGCAAGGAAACCTACGGAACCTCGGGACCCTTGATTCGCCTTCGCTTCTTCGGTGGCTGGGACTATTCGAAGGACCTGGTTAAAGACAAGCACTTCGTGAAGAAGGCCTATAAGGAAGGCGTGCCCATGGGCCAGGATTTACCGGCGAAGCCCAAACACACCAAGGCACCGACCTTCGCGGTGTGGGCGCTTAAAGATCCCGAGAGCGGTAATCTCGATCGTGTCCAGATCATCAAGGGCTGGATGGACGAGAAAGGCGATCTGCACGAGAAGGTATACGATGTCGTCTGGTCCGGAAACCGTAAGCTTGATCCCAAGACCGGCAAGCTGCCGGCGGTGGGCAACACGGTTGACGTCAAGCAAGCTAGCTGGACCAACACCATCGGTGCGACCGAGCTGATCGCAGTCTGGAAAGACCCGGACTTCGATGCCTCGCTGAGCGCCTTCTACTATGTCCGCGTGCTCGAGATACCGACCCCCCGTTGGACAGCCTACGACGCCAAGTACTACGGTCTCGAGCTCGACAAAGAGATCACGCTGAAGCATCAGGAGCGGGCCTATACATCACCGATCTGGTACACCCCTTGAGCAGTAATCAACGGTAGAGAAGCAAGAAGCCCAGCGGATGGCACCATCCGCTGGGCTTTCTTACAGAAACCGGAGGTTTGGCCTCTCCGGCCGTCAGTCGTTGACTGTGAATTCCGTGCTGCGCGTCTGGCTCGTCGAGGTCGCGCCCCAGCTCGCCGTGACTTC
>JBGUEF010000357.1:0-3821 GCA_041821485.1 Deltaproteobacteria bacterium | reverse complement strand
GCGGTAGCCGGCGATGGCCCAACTCGGCTCGAGGGACTTCACACGCTCGACGTACTCCGCCGGGAAGTGTTCGCTGCCGGCAAGCTTCAGCACCGTGGGCTGGATACCTGCGTTGGAGACGACCGCCTTCGCACGCAGAATGCCGTCGTCGGTTTCGACCCCGACCGCGCGTCCGTCCTCGACGACGATCCGTGTGACGCGCTGCTTCGGGAGATAGACGCCCCCGTGCTCGACGACGTAGTCCGCGCATGCCTCGGCGAGGCGCCCGTAGCCGCCAACGCTGTAGCGCCCGGCGCCGCCCATCGCCTGTTGCCGCATGGTGAGGATCGCCTCCGAGGCTGCGAGCCGGTTCACCGGCACCACGAAGAGCGTGTTGAGGTTCATGCAGATCTGGCTCTCGAGGCCCTTCGGCAGCCCGAAGGGGCGCATCCATTCGAGCATCCCGACATCGTCGAGCGCGTCGAGC
The DNA here is from genome assembly GCA_041821485.1 of Deltaproteobacteria bacterium. Classification (GTDB taxonomy): domain Bacteria; phylum Myxococcota_A; class Polyangia; order Polyangiales; family Houyiibacteriaceae; genus SG8-38. Next base: position 3,355 of record JBGUEF010000357.1, on the reverse strand, counting down.
TCCTCGTCTTCGAGGCCCAGGATGGTGGTGTAGAGCTCGGCGAGGGCCTCGAGCTCCTCGTCGCTCGCGCCGAAGACGCGTTGGAGGTTTTCCATTTCCTCCGGCGCCCCGGTCATCTGCAGGGGGGCGTACATCGTGCGCCACTCACCGTTCGGAGCCTTGTACCGAACCGATGCGGCGTCGCCTTCTGGAATGAGGAACTCCACCTGCTCGCCGATGTCGAGCACGTCTACTAGCTCGTGAAAACGGGAGTCGTGGGCCGGGATGCCGACCGCCCCGAACATCTCGAAGCGGTACCCCTTGCGGTCCACGGTCTGCACCTTGCCGCCGGCCACTTTGGTCTTCTCGACGAGCGCCACACGCCGCCCCGAATGGGCGAGCAGGGCCGCCACCGTGGCGCCGCCGTAGCCGGCGCCGATGACACAAACGTCGTACCTATCCATCATGATCCTCCTGAGGTCGCCGAAGGGTGACGGAATCCCCGAGCTGAAACCAGCAAGAAAAGGCGGGTAAACCTTCCCAGTTTGTTCCTGAGCAGGTTCTCAGGGGCGACCGGCGAGATTTTTCGCAATAATGTACTGGTGCGCACTTTAGGGGGGGGAAGTCGGGCGCAAGCGCTGCCGTCGACCCCGGAACCACAGATACCGAGCATCGGGGATGTCTTGGATTCTCGCTACCGTATCACCGGGGTTCTCGGCTCCGGCGGGATGGGCTGTGTGTACCTTGCGGAGCACGTCGCGATTCAACGGCCGCTGGCGCTGAAGCTGCTGCACCCAGACGTCGGGGAGATCGACGAGGTAACCAAGCGCTTCGAACGCGAGGCCTTTGCCATTGGGCGTGTCGACCACCCCAACTGCGTCAACGTGTCGGACTTCGGCAAGTTCGGCGACGGCACATTCTACATGGTGCTGGAGCTCTTGGACGGCGTGCTTCTTTTCGACCTGCTGGAGCGGGAGTCGCGGCTCGACTGGCAACGCGCGCTGCACATCGGCCGGCATATTCTCAGCGCGCTCGCCTATGCGCACGGCGCCGGGATCATTCACCGGGACATCAAACCCGAGAACGTGATTCTCGTCGACCAGGACGGCGATCCAGACTTTGCCAAGATCCTCGACTTTGGAATCGCAAAGCTCCACGACGACAAGCATGCCGACTCGGATACGGGACTGCTGACCAACGACAACAAGCTGACCCAGCAAGGCATCACGATCGGCACGCCCACGTACATTGCACCCGAGCAGGCGTATGGGCTCTCGATCGACCAGCGAGCCGACCTCTATTCGTTGTCCGTCATGCTGTACGAGATGATCACGGGCAAGCCTCCGTTTGACGCCGATGAAGTGGGCGCGCTCCTGCGCATGCATGTTTCGGCGAAGGTTCCGGCATTCGCCGAGGTGGCGCCCGGCCTGGTCGTTCCGGAGGCTGTGGAGCGGCTCATCCTGCACGGCCTCGAGAAGAAGGCGGACCGCCGTATCGGCAGCGCCCAGGAGTACATCGATCGAATCGATGAGCTCATTTCCGACGCGAGCGGGTCGGGGCTTCGCGAGATGCCGTTGCGCGTCGTCCATGGCGTTCGCGGCTCGCTGGAGACTGCGGTTGCGCGGATGGTCCCCAAGAAAAAGAAGGCGAAGCGGCTCGCTGTAGCCGCGTTGTTGGTCATCGCTTTGGCCGCCTCGGCTGCTCTGGCGTTTGGGGGTGAGGGCCCGGACGACCTGATGGGCGATACCGAGGAAGTGAGCGAGGAGTCCCACGCGCAACTGGTCCGAGGACATGCCGAGGCCGAAGAACAGCGCAGCATGCACGCCCTGATTGCCTACGAGAAGGCGGTTTCGCTCGACCCCAAGCTTGCCAGAGACAAGCGCTTGCGTACCAACGTCGAGCTCATGCTGGAAAGGAAAGCACCACGTGTCGCCGATGCCGCCATCGAGTTCCTCGGGACCTTGGCTGCCACGGGCGACGGAGCGGCGGCTTATCAGCTCATCGATCTCGCTTCTTCATCCAAAGTGTCGCACAGGCGGCACAAGGCCGTGAGTGTCGCCGACCGGGTGGGCTTGGGCGATCGAGTCGACCGGCTGGGCTCGTATGTTCTCGACCTGCGCCTGGGAGAGAGCTGTCTGGATCGCAAGGCGGCCGTCGCGAAGCTTCGCGCTCTCGGCAACAAGAAGGCGATCCCGGAGTTGCGGAAGGCCAGGAAGCGCATTCGCACCGAGGGCGGCGTCGTCCAGAAGAAGGTCAACACGAACGCTTGCCTCAGCGCCGATGCATCCGAGGCGATCCGGCACCTCCAGGGCCTCTGACCCGCGCAGAACTGACTGTGCGGAAGCCAGAGGCGCTAGATGCAGAGCTCGGCCGCGCGTTGAACGCAGGTGCTGATAGCGTTGGCATCGGAGCCACAGTTGCCGCAGTTCACCTGAGTGCCGCCGACTTCATAGTAGCAATTGCCGCTGCTCTGATCGATGCAGAAGTCCAGGACTTTTCCGTTGGGGCATGTGATCATGGAGCCCACGCTCGGGTCATCCGATGCGCACACGACGCCGACCCCGCCGCCTCCGCCGGGGTTGCCGGGGTAGGTTACGCCCACTCCGGTTGAGATCGGGTTCGAGACCGCACCGTCGGTTCCGGCGATGCAGGTGTAGAGATCGAAAGCGCCAGACGCCACGTTGGACGGGATATTGATCGGGATCTGGATTGAGCCGCTCGTTGCGGTGTTCGGTGCGCTGATCAGGAAGTAGTCATCGGCGCCGCTGACCTGCACGTAGCAGTCGACGTATCCAGTAGTGGATTCATAGGTCACTTCGACCACGGCCTGGTCGCCACTGACGGCTTCCTGATCGGTGCCTCCGGCGCTCCGTGTGCTGGCGATCCTCGTATGACTCTTGGCGCCAACGCGGGCCGCAGCTGCAGTGCCCGTGCGGGGGCCCGGGACGATGGACGACGTGCAGCGCCTGGTGAATGACGGGCAGAAGATCGGGGCGATCAAGATCTATCGCGGGATCCACGGCGTCGGCCTGAAGGAAGCCAAAGACGCCATCGACGCGATGAGTGCCTGAGACTTGCAGGCGCATCGAATGACCGCGAAAAGCCCCCGGTAAGCGGCGTCTGTGAGGTACTAGTTTACTGTTTGTTGTCTCTGACCGGTCCTGTGATAGGAACCTTCGGTTTTCCTAGCTCTGGAGCGTGCGAGAGATGTCCGAAGAAGCTTTTGATTTCATTGTTGTGGGCGCCGGGTCCGCCGGTTGCTGTCTTGCCAACCGTCTTTCCGCCGACCCTGCCAATCGAGTCTTGCTGCTCGAAGCCGGGAAGAAGGACAACAACCCGCTGATCAAGATGCCCATCGGCTTCACGCAGCTGATGT
>JBGUEF010000356.1:0-3824 GCA_041821485.1 Deltaproteobacteria bacterium | reverse complement strand
TCAATCCCCGCAAAGTACGGTGTGATGGCCAACAGCGGAACGTCGCGCTCCCCCAGTAGCCCGTCCTGCACGCACCGACGCAGGATCGGAAACAGGCCGTCCTCCGGGTTACTTTCGCTGATGGTCCGAAAGAGATCGATCCCCATGTCGGTGATGCGCTGCTTCGCTCGGCGAAACCTGGGATCCCAGAGTAGGAACCTGGGCCAGCGCCGACCCACGGTGACCTCGATCGAGGTGTGCATCACCCGAAGCAGGTCTTCGTAGTACTCGTCGGGATCGACACCACCCATGTCCATGAGCGCAGCGAGCTCGTGAAAGACCAAGTCTCGTGTAAAGCGCTCCACGTCGACGGTTTGTCCGTCCCAGCGCGCGAGGCATCGGTCGACGACCTCGCGCACTTCAGGCAAGCGTTCCTCGAGCGTGCTTCGCGACATGGCGGGCCGCAATCGCTTGCGGAGCTCGGCATGAAACTCGCCATCGGCGCTGACCAACGCGCGCTCGCCTCCGAAAAGCGAAACGAACTCGTTCCACACGGGCTTCGAGTTCAGTAGTTCGCGCCCCTGCTTGGACAGGAAACGCAGCCCTTCGGCCCCGGCCAACACGACCAGGCGTCGGCCCACGAATCGCGTCGAAAACACGGGACCCAGATCTCGATAGCCACGAATGAACATGCCGTAGGGATCGCGCAGGAACTCGGGCAGGTTGCCTAGCAGCGGCGCCCCGGGAAGGTGCGGTGGCGCCGGTGCGCCGAAGTCGCCCGGGCGGACCTCAGGCTCCGCGCGACGTGGGGGTGCGACATTCGGCTCCAAGGTGGTGGTCGGTAGCATGCCCGAGTGACTCTATAGCATGTCGCACCCATGGCTCGCCTGAGGTAAGCTCCCGCTCTTTGAAAGGGACCGGTATGCATTGTCTTAGAATCACGAGATGGGTTGCATTGCTCACCACCGCAATGTGGGTCGCGGCATGCGGTAGCAGCAGCGGCAGCGTCGCTCCTGTCGACGCGCCAGATGAGCTTGGATCCTACGCTGTGGGCCACACGTTTTTTCAGGTCGTGGACGCGGCTCGCGCTGATCGCGAGCTCCCAGTCGACGTGTGGTACCCGGTTGACGCCGCGGATGCCGCGACCGAGCCACGCACCGAGTACCCGCTGACAGCCGGCTTCACACTCCCGTCGGAAGTAGCCGTCGACGACCTTCCTGTCTCTTCCGAGCGAAAGCGACCGTTCTTGGTATTCTCCCATGGGTTCGGCGGCATCAACACGCAGTCCACTCAACTCATGGAAGCGCTGGCAAGCCACGGCTTCATCATCGCGTCGGCTGCGCACACTGGGAACACCACGCTCGACCAGAGCGATCCCACACCTGCAGAGAACCGTGTGCCCGATGTCTCGTTCGTCATCGACGAGCTCTTCAAGCTCTCTAACACCCCCGGCGATCCGTTCGAAGGTCGCATCGATGAGTCCAAAGTCGGCGTCCTTGGGCACTCGTTCGGCGGAAGCACGGCTATGGGCATGGTCGCGGGCTGGGCTGGCGCGGATGCGGATCCACGAGTTGATGCGATCGGCGTCATTGCCGGCGGCGTCGGCGAGGACAACTTCACCCAAGACACACTCTCGGTTGTGACGGAACCGACGATCCTCTTGGTCGGGACACTGGACGAGACGAACGCACTTGCGAACCACAGGTACGCGTTCGACAACATGCCGATGGCAGAGGCGCTGTTCAAGGTCGAGGTAACCGACGCGAACCACACCCACTTCGCGAATGTCTGCGACATCGGCGATATGCTGATCAGCATAGGGCTCACGCCGGACCAGTGGCCCGCCATTGGCGCCGAGGCACTGCTTCAGCCCTACAACGACACCTGCACCGAGGATGTGTTCCCGATCAGCGAGGCGCACAGGCTCCAAAACCTCTACATGGTGGCTCACTTCAAGCGCTACCTCCTCGGGCAAGTCGGCTACGACGAGTTCTTGACCGCAGCGTACGCCGACGAGAATGAAGCGGCTGTCAGCTTCGTTGCGCAGTAAATGAAGCGCAGTCACCAACTGGATCGGGAGAGACGCGCCTCAACCTTCTCGAATCAGGGCTGCGGCTCGTTCGCCGATCATCATGCTGGGCGCGTTGGTGTTGCTACCCGTAACCTCCGGCATGATCGACGCATCGACGACTCGCAAACTTTCGATTCCGCGAACCCGTAGACGCGGGTCGACGACCGCCATCTCCTCGACGCCCATCTTGCAGGTGCCCACCGGGTGGTACACCGTTCCGGCGCGCAGCTTGATCTCTTCGATGAGCTCATCGTCGCTCGTACGGTCCGCACCTGGCGTGAGCTCCTCAGCGAGATGCTCTTTCATCTCCGGATGACTGCAGATCTCGCGGCACTTGCGAATCGCCTTCAGGAGGAACTGCATGTCCTCTGGCTCTGTGAGGAACGCCGGATCGATGTGAGGCGCGTCCGCCGCATCGGCGCTGTTGAGTAGCACCTCGCCGCGGCTCTTGGGATACAGGAGCGTCGGAAGCACGGACAGACAGTGTCCGGTATCGACATGGGCACGTTCGGGACCGTCCTGATTCGGATCCGGGTAGCCCCAAGGAAGCGTATGCAGCTGCAGATCGGGAATCGGCAAGCTCGGATCGCTCTTGATGAACGCGCAAGCCTCGAAGACCGAGCGTCCAAACCAGGTCTTGCCGAACATGTACTCCCTCATCATGCCGCCCAGGAAATGCGCGGCCGTACCGCGGTGAAGGCTGGTTCGCGCGCGGAACACAAGCGGTACCAGAATATGGTCGTGCAGGTTCTTTCCGACTCCCGGGAGATCGAGCTTCACCTCAATGCCGTGCTCGCGGAGATGATTTGCCGGCCCTACCCCCGAAAGCATGAGCAGGTGCGGCGAGCCAATCGCGCCGCCGGAGAGAATCACCTCGCGCTTCGCATGCGCCACGACGCGCCTACCAGACTGGCGATACTCGACGCCCGTAGCGCGTTGGTTTTCGATGACGACCCGTTGAACGAGGGCACGCATTTCCAGCGTGAAGTTGAGCCTCGAGAGGCTTGGCTGGACGTACCCTTCCCCGGTTCCGCTGCGAATGCCATTGGCGCACGACATCTGCAGGATGCTGGCGCAATTCTGATTGTCCGCGTTGAAGTCGTCGAGAATGGGGATGTCGCACACTGCGGACACGGCCTTCGTGAACGCGACGGAGACCGGGCTGAGCTCATCCTTCGGATGCCGGCTCACGTGAATCGGGCCGCCGGCGCCGTGATACTCGGTCTCGCCGTCTTGGTGGTCCTCGAGCTTCTTGTAGAACGGAAGCACGTCCTCGAAGCTCCAGCCGTCGCAGCCTCGGGCGGCCCAGTCGTTGTAGTTTTGCTGGTTCCCTCGGAGGTAGATCATGCCGTTGACCGAGCTTGATCCACCGACGACCTTTCCGCGCGTGTACGTAATGCGCCGGTCGTTCAGGGCTGCCTGCGGCGCGGTGCTGAAACCCCAGTCGACCTTCTCTTTGAGCTGCTTGACCTGCTGGACGAGGCTGATCATGCCGGGCTTGCGAACGAATGTCGTGCGGTCGCTCCCTCCTGCTTCAAGCAGAAGAACGCTGACGTCGGGATCCTCCGCCAGTCGAGCGGCGACGATCGCCCCCGCCGATCCCGATCCGATCACGATGTAGTCGTACTCAGCCATGGGCTCCTCCATGTGAAGGCAAAGCGAATTGACGTTGTATGTAACGATCGTTATAGTCCTGCCGCCCTACTGAATCAATCGGATAGGATCGATGGACACCAAGATTGTAGTTCGACCTCACGGAAGCCTCGGAGATCAG
>JBGUEF010000355.1:0-3842 GCA_041821485.1 Deltaproteobacteria bacterium | reverse complement strand
GCAAAGGCGGTGCGGCTGTCGGTGACGCCGACAACGATCATCGCAGGCCCGATCAAGAGCGCTGTCACCGAAATCGGCAGGACCTCGGTGACCCAGGCGACGATCACCGCCGCAAAAACCGCGGCAAGCCGCTGGGCGCGTGGTTCCAGTCCGAGCGGAGCAAACCAAGCTGCCAGGAACAGTACCGGAGTAAGGACTAGACCTACCTTGCGCCGCTCAAAAAAGCCCATCCACGCGCCATCTAGCACGCCACCCCACGGGTACGTCCAGCCCGCTCCGCTCGAAAGTTGCGCTGCGTCCCGTTCGGCCCCAAGGTGAGTAAGTCGTGACTCATTTGCGCCTGGGATTATTGACAATTCTGGCGTGTGCAGTCTTTTATGGCTGCGCACCGAAACAGGGCCCTGGGTCCTCTCCGATCGAGAGCGACGCCAAGCCGGTGCCAAGCTCCGATCCCGCTGCCGAAGCTCCACTGGTGGTCCTCGACGCCCCGGTCGCCTTCTGGAAGGACGGCAAGGCGCAGGGGCAGGTCGATGCCGCCAAGGCCGACGAAGAGGGCCATCTTCTCCTCGATCTCGGCGAAGAGTGGACCCCGTACATTCTGACGGAGGCCTCGCCGGCCGACGAGCAGGGTCAGACGAGCGAGTATCGTTCGACGTATTTGGCCTTAGCCCGCGGGGAGTTTCCGAAGGATCGGCACGGCTACCGGGCCGAGAAGGATCAGTATCTCGAGCTCTACGGCATCTTGCCGACGCTGACCTTGCTGAGGAAGCGTTTCACGGATGTGCGGGCGCTCGAATGCGCCGCAGAGCTCGACCTTCTGCCATTGCAGGAGTTCGAAGGATTCCTCGCCTATGAAAATGGCCGCCGTCCAGCTCGCCGCCTAGCCCGGCATCAGCTGCTCAAGCCGCAGATGGCCGCGCTCGTCACGCGCGCCCAGGTGGAAAGCCTCTCCGAAGTCACCCGCGCACATGCCGTCGATGACGAGGAGTGGGAGAAAGTCGAAGAGTACAAGACCCTCGCGCCGGAGATCGAAGCGATTATCGCTGCGCAAGCTCGGCTCGAATGCGAAGGCTTCTTCACGGGCCGCGGCGAGCACACGCCAGGCCTCTTCGATTGGCGCACTCACGAAGCGCTCGCCGAGTTCGAGCGCAGGCATCGCGTGTACGGCTGGGGCTTCATCGGCGACGACACCTTGGCCGTTCTACAGACGTCGCCACAAGACACAGAGCGCGAAGCGGTGATTCGCGTTTTGGCCGAGCGCGCCATGCATGCAGCCGAGGTCATCGAAGACGGCAGCACGTCGACTTTGCGCGACGGCGAACCCCGCACGTACAAGGCCGAGGACGGAAGAGAGCTGCAGATCCCGAACCTCGAGGCGGAGCTTCGCGAGCGTGTCGTCGCAGCATTCGGGCTCGAGACGGCCGAATCTACCTACGCATGGCTCGAATCTCTGGGCGAGATTTCCGCAGAGCAAGTCGTGGCCATTCGGGACATCGAGCTTCCTCCCTACTACGCGGACGTGATGGAGCTCAGCGCCTCGACCGACCGTGGTGACGTCTGGTACGAGTTCCCATATGACGAAGAGGGCAAGGCCCGCTCGCAGCCGGTGAGCCGACGGCCGCGCCTGACGATCTCAGTCCACTACAACGACCAGAAGATCCCCCTGGCGCGCTTCGGGACTACCGTGGGCGGCTGGCGCGGCGAGTTCATCGACGGCGCGGTGATGTGGAAGTACAAGGGCTCGCCCGTTGGCAAGCGCGTGTGGAGTCGCATTTCTGCCGCACCGATTTGGGTGCCACCCGAAAGCACACCGCCCCGCGTCATGCTCAGCAAGAGGCACGACAGAAGGCGCGGCGACTACTTCGAGATCGACTACCACACCACCGGTCCTAGCTATGCGTCGGCCTACGGCTTGGTAGCCGCGTACCACCGCAAGTACTACCGCTCACCCGACGGGAAGATTCAGCTCGGCGGCGACGAAGGGATTCGAACACACGGCTCGGTCGACTACATGAGCATCATGCGGCGCCACTCACACGGCTGTCACCGAATGCACAATCACATTGCCGTGCGACTGATGTCGTTCGTCCTCGAGCACCGTCCGCACACACGATACGGCCAGCAGCCGATGGTCTACCGCCGCGAGTTCGAGTTTGAAGAAGAGATGTACGTGATGGAGTTCGACAAGGGCGGCTACAACTTCGTGCTCGAAGAGCCACTGCCCGTCGAGGTTCTGCCCGGCAGAGTTCGCGGCCAAGTCAAAGAGCCCATCGAAGTCGCATTGCCGCGCTTCGACCGCGAAGTGGGCGCGTACGTCATGCCTGACGGGGCGTGGGTCTCAATCGACCGTTTCGGCAACATCACTCCACGTATCAAGCCGTTCGATTTCGACGCACCGCTCGATGCACCGGAGCTGGCGCCCAGCCCCGACCCGTTCGCCACCGCGGAAGTGACACCGACGACGACCGAAACCGGCATGCCCACGACTCCGTCGGCGACGATCCCCGTGAACACTGCCGTGGCGCCCGCGACCCCCACACCCTGAAAAACACCCCAATTCGGTGGCGTTGTCCGCTGTGGACGAGTTGGGCGAAAAGTCCGTCGCTTGTGGAAAAACAATCGTATTTTCCACAAGCGAATTTCGTTGATCTCTCTTCGTGGATCGGAGACAAAAGGGATCGGAAGATCGCGACAGCGAGCTCGACGTTCTTTGAATCAACCTATCTGACACAGCAACGAAAGTTGTTGTTTCTCACTCTCACGGGAGAGAAGCGAGGCCGAAAGGTCACGCAGTCGGTGGGCGCGAAGAGCGCCGGGCGTGTCCGTGGGTCGTGAGGATTGCAGAAGCCGGCGCTCTGATGCGTGGGCCCGAATCGAGCGAGAGCTGCGATGAAGGCCGTCGACGTCCCGGGGCACGGTGGAAGGCGCGCTAGAATCGGGACGCCGCTCTGTTTCACCACAAAGCAGCCGCGAAGGTTCTAGACGGGACGTCGGAGGCACCCTGGCATAGGGCTGCCCGACGACCGTGACGGCGTGCCAGAGGTTCGGTGCTCGTCCGTTTCGACGGAGCGAGTGCCCGCCGAAGCGAGCACGACGGGGTGAACACCGTCGGCTCACTGTCATAGAGCCGGGTCGAAACCGGTGACGGTAATCTCACGAGGTTCGGGTGCCCATCTTTGAAAACTAAAACTCTGGATTGCACGCGTCGGTCTGAACATGCTGGGCGACACCGTTGCACACGGGGCGAGAGCTCCGGCAACGGCGCGGAGTGCGGCATGAGCACCAGGATCCACTAGAACTGAATCCCATTACGCGCCCTTGGCGAGTCGAAAACCAAGGGTTCAGGTACGACGAGAGTCGTCGCGGAGTCCAAACACTGCGGTTTGCTAAACCCAAATCGTTGCTGGGACTCCGTCCGAAGGAAGCGCGTAGGGCAACCTATGCGAACCCGCGGTACCTCGAGACCTTCAAGTCGAGAGATACGACGACAGCGCACGGGACGTGTCGGTCAAAGCTCCTCCAGTGAGTCCAAAAGCTCACGCGGGGGGTTAGCAGGCTTCCCGACGGGGAATGCATCGCGCCGAAACGTGTCGCGCAAAGCAGGAGAGGCTGAATAAGCCCACCATCGAGCCTCGCGCTCGAAATCCAGACAAAGTCGGTCGTGGTGTACGCAACGTATATGCGCACACACAGCCAAGCGACGAGCTAGCTCGTCGTGAGGTAAGCGAACTTCCAAAAGGGGCGATCCGTGCCGGATCGTCCCTTTTCTTATGGTTGGGTGCTGGCTGGAGAGTGGGTGGTGGGTTGGTGACCTGGTTTGGTTTAGTTACATCCAACCCGCC
>JBGUEF010000354.1:0-3853 GCA_041821485.1 Deltaproteobacteria bacterium | reverse complement strand
AGCGGAACGTGCGCCGCACCGCGGGCATGCCCGTGATCGGGTCCTCGACGTCGATATCGAGGGGCCCCTGGAGCACGCCCAGATCGCCTGCCACCCAGATTGCGACACCGTCGTACTCAGCTTCGATGCGCTCCCGCACGTAGTGTGGGAAGTCCGAGGTGATCATCGTGTTGCTCGACCCAAGGCTTTCCGGGTGGCTCCCAAAATTAACTAGGGTCGCGAGCACTTCGAGAGAGCTGCCTTCGCGCGCAGTGAGCTGCATGGTGGCGATCGTCGGGTCGACGATGCGGCCCTCGGTAGCGGGCGCAAGTTCGCGGTCGCCCTCGAGCACCTTGCCGTCCGCTACGCCAAAGCCGTCGTCCTCTCGGTCAAGGCCCAGCGACAGGCCGGCGCTGTTCGCTGTGGCGTAGTAGATGCGTGCCTTCTCGAGGTTCGCCGACGCTTCATCGATGCAGTCCGCCACGGCGGCGTTCACAAAGTCGAGGTAGCCGTAGTCGATGCCAGTGGTGGTCTCGTCGGGTCCCCAGAGGCCAAGCGTGTCCGGCCCTTCATGCTGGTGCGTACTCGACACGAGAACAAGGTCGATCTCCGATGAAGGCGAGACCATCGCGCGGATCGTGTCGACCTCGTTCTTGAAGTAGCCGACCACATCGATGCTAACGATTGCGATCCGCGAATCCTTCCGGTCGAGGACCACACCGCGAGCCCACAGGCGATCGTTGTAGCCGGTTGCTTGGCGGTCATTGCCGAAGCCCGCCATGAAGACTGGGTCGCTGTGGTTGACGACGGCGGGTACGCCGAAGGCGGCCCCGTAGGCAGACGCCAGGCCCGGCGAGATGGGCGTGATGTCGCGCGTGCAGGTTCCGACGCTCAGCGAGCCATCCGCCAAGGCGGGGCTGGCGGTCAGGGCGACGCCGAACAACGCGGTGAAGAGAAGCAGTAGGCGAACACGACTGCCGAGACGCGGATCTTGCAAATGCATGGGCGAACCCTCCAGCTGAACATAGGGGCCGCCAACGATGGATGCCTTCGGCGGACGGTCAGCGAAACAGTGGAGAGGCAGAATACGTCTTGAAAGAAGAAACCGTCAACCAGAGAAACGCCGGCACTGCCGCTGACACTGCCGCTGCCGCTGTCTTCTTCGCTCGGGGTTTGGCTGGCTTCGTCGGCCGGCTCGACTTCGCAGGCCCTTGGCCCCGCGGAGGACGCTTTGTGGCCTTCTTGCGAGGAGCCTTGCTCGTCCGCTTCTTGGCGGGTGCCTTGCTCGCGCGTTTCTTGGTCACCTTCTTTGCGGGCCCCTGGCCGCGTGGAGGGCGCTTCGCGCCCTCTTTACGGGGCGCCTTGCTCGCCCGCTTCTTCGTTGCCTTCTTTGCAGGCCGAGTTTTGTTCGCGGGCGTTCGCTTGTTCGCCATGGCGCCTCCCAGTTCGGGCACATTATCCGAAACACGGCGGAGGGCAAGCTCGTCTAGTGTTCGACGACGTAGACGAATTCGAGTTGCTCGGGTTGCGCCGGGGGTTTGGTCGCTGCGGGAATCAACCCGACCTCTTGGTAACCGACCGCCTCGAGCACGCTGACCATGAGCGTATTGCGCGTGGGCACCCTCGCAAACACGTACTGGAGCGGCGTCCGAGCCGCGTGACGGATTGCGTGCGTCGCCAGCATGCGCCCAAGTCCGGCGCTCTGCTGACCCAGACAAGTCGTGGCCTCGGCCTTGAGACGGCGATTCGCGGGATCGGTACTAGCCGATGAGAGCATCTCCCAGCCCACCACGGAGCCGTGCCCGTTCTCGGCGATCCAGAACTGAAACACATCGTCTTGCGATCTCAATGCCCGGTCGAAGAACTCGTTGAGCTGGATCTCGCTCGGGAGCCGGCCATCCCAGTATTCGGCATGCGACTCGCAAACCCGCAACACACCGGCGAGGTCGGAAACGCCTCCCTGACGGATCAGAAGCCGGCTGACCGGCGGTATCGTGGACGTACCAAGCACCGGACTGTCTGGTATATCCCTTGGCGGCCTGCTTGGGCAATCCCCTCAATCGGGACCCGCAAAACAGGGGGTCGGCGGGATTACTGGACCGACGGGCAGCGAATCGGGTTCGACGTGGCCTCATTGTTGCCGTCATCGCACTCGTTGTACCGCTGGCCGCCCATCCCGTCGTCGTCGACGGTCGCCGAGACCACGACCTCAGTGACCTGCGGACCCGCGGGAATCTCGAACACCGCCACGAGCTGCTCCGATTGCCCCGGAAGCAACCAGTCACCGGTGGCCACGGTGCCGAGATCGAAGACCCTAGCATCGTCGGTGGTTACGACCACGTGGGTGAGGATGCCCGGTGGGACGCTCAGCGAGCCATCGTTGCCGACGACCAGCGCCAAAGTGAACTGGCTCTCGTCGCAATCGAGTCTGGAGATCTCGCGCACCACGAAGTCAGGCGCATCGAAGAGCCCGCCCGGTTGGACGTTCTGTCTGAAGTTGTTGAGCCGTGAGCGTGTCCAGTTGGGCTCGGGCACGCGTGGAATCTGACCGTCCTCGGTCACGTTGGTCACGCTGTAGGTATGCTGGTTCCAAATGCGCCGCGTGCGCACCCAGTTGTTGTCTGCGTCCTCCCAGATCTCGATGCCGCCGCGGTCTGGATCGTGACGGTTCGGCTCCGGGACTACGATCTCCGACTTTCCATCGTTGTCGACGTCGACGACGATCGGCATCTCCAAGCGCGTGTTGCTGCTGTGCGAGTCGTCTTCGTAGAGAATCGTGCCGTCAGAGCCTTTGAAAATCCGGAAAGTCGTTTCATCGGCGTACACCACTTCAGCCGAGCCGTCGCCCTCGAAATCGAACACGCTCGATCCGGTCACGCGGCTCGAACAGTCGTCATTCTCGACCATCCAGCGAACCCACTCGCGCCTGCAGCCCTCGGGCAGCGGGCTTCCAGTGCACTGAAAGTCGAATACCACGTAGGCGGTCGAGCTTGCGGTGCCGACCTCGGCAAAGCCGTCTCCATCGAAGTCCGCCACGGTAGGCGGCCCGCTCTCGTTCGAGCCCGCCGTGTGGACCACGACCTGAGCTCCATCACTCATGATCGGGTTCCCAAGCTCATCATAGGCGAACAGGTTCAACGGCTTTTGGCATAGGATCCGCTCCGGCGGCAGCAGGTCCCCGTCTTCGTCGAAAAGCGGAACGGAGGGCATGTACGCCGCCGGCGAGTAGGTTGGCTCTTCGACGTCATCGCTGTCCTTGGCGGCGGGATCCCACTCGGCATCAGGGTGCTCAAAGCCCGGAATCCGAATCGGAAGCGGGATGCCGGCGACCGGTGATCCATCATGGTTGAGGATGAACAGCTCACCGAGTCGAACGATCACCACTTCGCCTTCGTCGTCTCCATCGAAGTTGCCGACTGCGTTGTAACCGTCGCAGTCGAGCGAGCCATTGCAGTTGGAGTTGGTCGTCGTGTACTCGAAGGTCCAACGCTCGCTTCCATCGTAGTTGTAGACTGTGTTTCCGGCGATCACCTCTTGCAGACCGTCGCGATCGAGATCCGCCACCGTCGACACGGGACCCAGGAACGCGTTATTGCCGATCCCGAGGTTCGCGTTCGGCGTCACGGCCTCTAGATCACGCCCGTCCCAGGCAAGTGCTCCGGCGGGCAGGTCGACATCACCGGGCCCCTTACCCGACAGACCATCGAGCACGACGTTGCCGATGATGACCTCCGGTCTGCCGTCAGCGTTCAAGTCGGCGATCGACGGCTGGGCGCCGCCTCGGGTGTGCTGACTGGTCGGCAGGCTGTCGTTCTGCCACATGACCTCCCAAGCCGAGCCATCATCGATCGTTCGCCGCCAAGCGATTGTGCCG
>JBGUEF010000353.1:0-3864 GCA_041821485.1 Deltaproteobacteria bacterium | reverse complement strand
GGTACGGACGTACCTCTCAGTCGCTCTCTGCGGGGGCGCTCGACCACAAGCGAAAATCTCTCGCACACTAAGGTGTGGGATTACTTTGAGAGCAATGCGTGGACGCGTTTTGCGGCTTCTGCGCGTGGGACCTTGTCCTGTGTTTTCTTCAGTAGATCCTTGAGCTGAACGACGCCCTCTTCGACCTCGGACTCGCCTAGGATCATCGCGATGCGCGTGTTGATCTTGTCGGCGCGACGAAGTTGGCTCTTGAGTGAGCCGCCACGGAGGTCGCTCTCTACTCGAAGGCCTGCATCGCGGAGCTCCCGGCCGAGCAAGGTAGCCTCCCCGCGAACTCCGGCCTGTGCCGCGACGATGAACACGTCGACGTGGGAGTCCGGCTCGCTGTCCGGCATGGCCATCAAGAGGCGCTCGAGGCCCA
The DNA here is from genome assembly GCA_041821485.1 of Deltaproteobacteria bacterium. Classification (GTDB taxonomy): domain Bacteria; phylum Myxococcota_A; class Polyangia; order Polyangiales; family Houyiibacteriaceae; genus SG8-38. The sequence goes on along the minus strand of JBGUEF010000353.1, from coordinate 3,443 downwards.
TTGCAAAGCCGATGGCCGGGGTGTCCGGCCCGCCGAGGCTCTTGACCATCTGGTCGTATCGCCCCCCGCCGAGCAGCGCATTCTGAGCACCGAGCCCTTCGCCTTTGCCGAGCACTTCGAACAGCGTCCGGGTGTAGTAGTCGAGGCCGCGAACGAGCGAGCCGTCCACGCGATACGGTGTGCCCAGCGTAGTCAGCGTCTCTTGCAGCCCGTCGAAGTGCGCCCGGTCTTCGTCGGTGAGGTGTTTCAAGATCGAAGGAGCCTCGGTCGCGACCTCGGCGCATCGCGGCACTTTGCAGTCGAGTACGCGAAGCGGGTTGGCGTCCATTCGTCGCTGGCAGTCCGCGCACAGCTCCATACGGTAGGGCGTGAGATACCTGAGCAGCGCTTCGCGGTAATTCTCGCGCGTTTCCGGTCCGCCGATCGAGTTGACCAATACCTCGACCTCGGTGATGCCGAGGCTCGCGATGAACCCGACGACCATGTCAATCACTTCGGCGTCTATGAAGGGCCCGGGATCACCGAAGACTTCGATACCGGCCTGGTAGAACTGGCGGTAACGCCCCTTCGCTGGCCGTTCACGCCGATACATCGGTCCGACGTAGTACCACTTGGTCACCGGTTCCCGTGCCTGGACGCTGTGCTGGACGAAAGCGCGTACCGACGACGCCGTGCCCTCGGGGCGCAGGGTGAGCGACTTGTCCCCCTGATCGGTGAAGGTGTACATCTCTTTTTCAACGATGTCGGTCGTCTCACCGATCGAGCGCACGAACAGGGCCGTAGGCTCGACGATGGGGAAGCGCGCTTCCCGAAAACCGTAGCCTTCGACGCGCTGGCGGAACGCGCTCTCGAGGCGGTGCCACTTCGAGATCTCGTCCGGCAGGATGTCCTTCATCCCTTTGACGGCGCGGAGGTTCATGGCGTCCGGTTACTAGATGCGCCCACTCCGGGCAAGCTCAAGCCTAGGGGGCGAACTTGACGAAGACGTAGTTGAAGCCGTCTTTGCCTTTTTTCTGAGCGATGGTCGGCATGGCGTCCTCACGCATTTCGAATACCATCACCACGTCCTTCTGAGCTTTGCGCTGCACGGTCGCCCGCGTCACCGGCGTGTCGAAGAACTCGGTTTCGAGGGGCAGGAAGGTATTCTTGAGGTGAACCTGCGTGTTACGCAGCACCAGCTCGAACCGGCCCTCCGATTTCTTCCATGCGGTCTCGACCGGCCGCGACGTCTGAACGAAGAAGCAGGAACCGCCGTCCTTGTGCATCATGAAGCCCGGCCAAGTGAGCATGAGCGCACCCTCTGGGATCTCTTCAGCTTTGGGTGGAAGGTTTTCCGAGTTCTCTGCGCCGGGGGTTACCCCGCCGTACGAGGAGCCGTCCGCCGATGCGAGCGTCCCCCAGCTGCCGAGTACGATGGCGAGCATCGCGATTGTCCACGTCTTCCCCACGGCCTCAGGGTAAGCGACCCAGGGGCTGGGGCCCAAATTTCGCTCCCCACCCTAGGATTTCAGGCGCCGTCAGTGGCCCTTGCCGCCCTTGAGCAGGTGGCCGACGCCTTCGCCGAGGCCCTCGAGCGTCAGCGGAAACATGTCGAACGTCTGACGCACGTACTCGATCGTGTTGCCGTTCCAGTACCGCTGGGGCTCCGGGTTGAGCCAGATGCTGCGGTGGTAGTGCTGGCTGAGCATCATGAGCCACTGCAGTCCCTCGATGCCGCGATCGTCTCCGAGGTCGAGCGAACCGCCCGCGGCGAGTAGCTCGTAGGGCGCCATCAACGCATCGCCGACCATGATCAGCTTGTAGTGAGGGCCGGTCTCGTGGAGGAGGTCGCGAACTTTGATCGGGGTGTCGAAGCGCTCGGTCTCGTAGACGTGGCCGTATACGCAGTTGTGGAAGTAATAGGTGCGGAGCTCTTTGAAGTGCGACGATTTCTTGGCGGCCGAGAAGAGCCGCGAGCACAGGTGCGCGAATGGGTCCATCGAGCCGCCCACGTCCATCATCAAGATGATACGCGTGTTGTGGCGCCGGGGAGGGCGGGTGACGACCTCGAGCTCGCCGGCATTCTGTGCGGTGGCGTCGATGGTGCCTTCGAGGTCGAGCTCTTCCTCTCCGCCTTCGCGTGAAAAGAGGCGCAGCTTTCGAAGCGCGACCTGCATCTGCCGGACGTCGAGGGTGAGGTCCTGGCGGTAGGGGCGATAGAGTCGCGCATCGGCAACCTTCACGGCACTTCGGCCTCCGCCCGTGCCACCGATGCGGAAACCTTTGGGGGCGCGCCCGCTATGACCGAACGGCGAGGTGCCACCCGTGCCGATCCATTTGTTGCCGCCGTCGTGTTGCTCGTCCTGTTCGGCGAGCCGCTCTTCGAAGAGCTTGCGAAGCTCATCGAGATCCAAGCTCTCGACGAACTCGCGCTGTTCGTCCGTGAGCTCGCCCATGTCTTCCTTGGCTTGCTGCAACCAATCCCAAAGCTCGTCTTTGAGCTTCTTGGATTCGATCTCGATGCCCTTGAAGAACGATAGGAACGCCTCATCGAACGAGTCGAGATGCGCCTCGCTGTGAATCATCACCGCGCGGGCGACATTGTAGAAGCCGTCGAGTGAGCTTTCATGGAGCCCCGCTTGGAGCGCTTGGGCGAGCGCGATGACCTCCTGCGTCCCGACGGGAACGCCTCGGCCGCGAAGCTCATACATGAAAGGGACTAGGATTTTAGCTTCTCCATTGCCTGCCGCCCGAGAGCTGGTCGGCAAAGGCGACGAGGTCTTGTTCCTTCTTGAGCAACGCACCCAGGAAGGGGAGGTTCTCTTCGAGCTTCACGCCGTCGATGCCGGCGCGCTGCAGGACGGCGATCCAATCGACTAGCTCGCTCGTGCTCGGCCGCTTTCGGAGACGCCGCATGCTGCGAATCTCGTAGAAGGTCTTGAGGGCCTGGTCGACGAGGCTTTCGTGAACCTTTGGATGGTGGACGCGGACGATGTCGTTCATCAGCTCCGGTGTCGGGAAGTCGATGAAGTGAAACACGCAGCGACGCAGGAACGCGTCGGGGAGCTCCTTCTCGGCGTTGCTGGTGATGATCACGATGGGGCGCTGCAGGGCGATGATGTCCTGCTGTGTCTCGTCGACGTGAAACTGCATCCGGTCGAGCTCGTTGAGGAGGTCGTTCGGGAACTCGACGTCGGCCTTGTCGATCTCGTCGATGAGGAGGACCACGCGCTCCTTGGCGTCGAACGCCTCGCCCATCGGCCCGAGCTTGATGTACTCGCTGATGTCGTTGACGTCCTTGTCTCCGAACCGGGAGTCGTACAGGCGCTGGACCGTGTCGTAGATGTAGAGGCCATCCTGAGCGCGGGTCGTGCTCCGAATGTTCCACCGAATGAGGGGCATCTCGAGCGCCTCGGACACAGCCTCAGCCAGCAAGGTCTTGCCGGTGCCGGGCTCCCCCCGGA
>JBGUEF010000352.1:0-3867 GCA_041821485.1 Deltaproteobacteria bacterium | reverse complement strand
GATTTGCCCGAGCCAAACGTCTGCGGCGATCAATATTCTCACGTCTGCACCCGACACCTAGCCATGCGCACGCCATCCCGTCTTGCTCTCGGCCCTAGAGGCATACCACCAGGCGTTGTCCCGAAGCTGCTGGAGGATCGACGGCGGACGCTCGAGCCCGAGCCATGTCCAGAGCTTCTTGCTGTCGTAGGCGTGATCGTGGCTCACGAGAAAGAGCCGGTGCAGAGCCGACGCGGAGCGCCGATCCCGTCCGAGCACGGAGGGCGCTAGAAGCGGCAGGATCGCACGGGCCATCCCGTAGGGAAGCGACATGCGTGGCGCGCGAACGAGCCCGGCGTCTGCCAAGGTCTGCACGATCGCTGCGAGGCTCGCAGGCTGATCATCGGTCGCATGGTAAACGCCAGGCTGCCAAGCCTCATTCAACACCATTCGGCAAATGGCCGCACCGAGATCATGCACCCCGATGGTCCCCAGCAAAGCGCGGCCACCGTTGGGAAGAAAAGGCAGACGCCGAACGCTTCGGATCAGGCTCGGGATGAACCGCACGTCTCCCGCGCCGTAAACGAACAAGGGTCTAAGGACCACGCCCCCAGCCTCGAGAACCGCTCTTTCCGCAGCCACGCGCGCGCGGCTGATCGGGGTAACGGGTGCGACGAGCACCTCGGTCTCGCTGGCACCACAGTAGATCCCCCTGCCGTAGACCGCTGCGTTGCTGACATAGAGCAGCCGACTCACGCCCGCGTCGACCGCTTCGGTGACTAGACGCTCCGTTCCCCGTGCGATGATTGCTTCGCAGCGAGCTTCGTTTTCCGAAATCTCGGTTGCCAGGTGAACCAGAACATCGGCGCCCGAGACCAACGGTCCGAAACCGCGTCCCGTTTCCATCTCTATCGGAACGACCCGATGGCCTTCACGGAGGAGCGGTCTGCGATGCACGCCGACGGTCAGATCGAGGTCGTAGTTTTCGAGCGCAACCAGAGCGGCCGTGCCCAAGAAGCCCGTCCCTCCTGTCAACGCCACGCGAGCTCGCGTCACACGCTCCGCCGCTTCAGATCATGCATGCGACGAAGCCGCACGTAGATCTCGCGCGTAAACACGGTGAAATCGCCTTCCATTTGCCCGAGGCTCCGCCCTGCCTGCACGAACTCACCTCCCACCCGTAACGAGATCAGTCTTCCTCGCCGAAACCGTGTATCCGACACTTTGGCTCGGATGCCGACAGGATCGTCCACGCTCACTTCGCCAAAATCGGTGAAGCTAATGTTGTAGGAGCTGGTGATGAACACTGCGCCAAACGGGGCATCGTAAAAGCGGTGACAAATTGCGATCGCGATCTGTCTGCCTGCCTCGACCAGCATCATCGAAGGAATGTGATCCAAGAGATGCTCGAAGAAGAATGGGTGAGTCCAGTCCGGCACCAGCTCCGCCAAGAAGAGGTCGGCGGCATCGGGCGAACGCTCGAGCTTGTTCAGCAGTACGTTTCGTGGTTCGACCTTGTGGACGAAAGCACCGGGAATTCGCTCCAAATCCCGACTATCGTGCTCGATTCGGTGCTCCCCGGCTGGGGCAACGAACTCCACCTCGTCATGGTTTCCATTCGGCATCATCACCTCCCTGCAGCGACCTCGGCATGTTCGTGGGGTCTTCCGGACAAGCCGTCGGCCGCCCAATGCAGCGGCGCTGGCTCGATGCCATGCCGTCGTGCAAGCCCCAGAATCTCATTTGCTTGCTCCGGTCGAATGTTTCCGCGCCCAGACGAGAAGGCCTCCCAGCGCTGTTCGAATGCCAGCACCTCGCCCTCGACCAAACATGCATGAAATTCTCCCGCCCCACCCTGCTCGATGAACTGGGGAATCTCACCTACCGGCTTGTGAAGATGCGTCACCCGCCCGGCCATCGCGTACCGGAGGCCCGGTCTCGGCTGTGCGTTCGGCGGGTGTCCGGCATCGAGCACCCTCGTGTGCTTCCGAACGTGCTCGAGCGAGATCGCTCCGTGCATGGTGCTTGCCACCAGCACTACAGAATCAGCCTTCTGTGCTGCCTCAGCCCACGAACGCACGCGTTGTCCACCGAGCTCTGCGGACAGCCGCTCGAGTGGCGGCCGGGCGCGACCGACGAGCAGCAACTCGAAGCCTTTGCCATGCAAGATGCGGCAAACACCGCTTCCTACGTCCCCCGCAGCCCCCACCACTGCGATCGTCGGAGCCGCCAGATCTGACACGGCGCGCTCGATCTGTGTCGCAATGACGGCCGCGGTCAATGTGTTACCGGTGGTAAAGGGCAAGCCGAATTCATCGCTCAACCGGGCTCCGGCTTGCTCCCCCACGATGCTCGAGAACCCCCCCAAGACGCCAATCCGCGCACCGGTCTCGGCCGCCTGACGGCAAGCCGCCTGCACCTTAGCCAACGCTGTCCGCAGCGCCCACGTCGGCGTGGGTAGCAGGAACGCATCCACGTAGATGCCGCGACGGTCGAAGCCTCGAGCTGAGCGCAACGCCACGTCGCAGATCGGCATGGGCTGCATCCGCGGTATCAATTGACGAACGCGCTCCATCGTCAGGGGCGGACGGTCGGGTCCCCGAAGCGCCTCCAGCGCCTCTCGATAGCCCTGCACGTCGTCGAGATGACCTATGAACGCGACGTCATACCCCATGACGACACATCACTCGATGAGACGCGCCAGCCAGCGCGCCACGTCCGCAGCGCCTAGTCCCGCCGCACGAAGGCTGTCTCCATACAATTGTGCAAACGCCGGCTGCAAACTCGGAAGATCCATGCCGAGCAAACGCAGGTCGTCCTTGGCACAGGTCCCTCCCACGCTACCACAGACGCCGCAGATCGGTTCGCAGTCCTCCTCGCGAACCCAACCGGCAAGCACGCGCGCAACCGACTCGTTGGCCTCCTCAATCCGCGCATGGACTTTCGATGGGTCGCGTTCGAGGTCTCGTCGCACCCGTTCGATGCCGTGAGCCAGGTGCCGTTCCTCTTCGTCGGCGATGCGACGAACCAGCTCCGCCAAGAAGGGCTCTGTACAGGTTTCGAGCGCGCGATACAGCGTAATCGCGTAGCACTCGAGAACGACGTCTTGGACGATGTAACAGCCGTCGAGATCGCCCGCATCAGCGAATGAATCGAATGCTCGACCGACCTCGTCCCAGTACGGATCGGGCGCAGCAACGAGCGGAGCTCCTATGTCTGCGGCGACGGAGCGTAGGCTCAACAGGTGAGCACGCTCCCTGCCTGCGTCCTGCACCAGCTCTAGCCGCTCGTCCAGGTCTTTGCTCAAGCAAATCATGCGCGCCAAATGCCGAATCGCAATAGCCTCTCCTGCCACCGCCTGGGACAGGATGATCTGATGAACCGGACGATAGCGTTCATGTTCTGGACTAAGCATTGGCTACCTTTCTCGACGCTTGGTCGGCCTCGTCCGGCTGGTACGTATAGACCTGAAACGATCGGTAAACGAAAGAACGATCCTTGAGGAGCAAGGCTCGCGATAGGGGTTCATCGAGGACGAGCTGACTTGCCAGCTCGCCTCCCACGGTGCGCGGGATCATCAGATTGCGCAAGGTCATACGGCCACCGGGAACCAGGCAGGGAGCGAGTTTCTGCAATACTTCTTGCGTTTCGGCTTCGGACATTAACTCGAACACGTTGGAGAGGCAGATGGCGTCGAAGGCCGACGGCCCATGCCGCTCCACGAGGCTTCGAACGTCGTTCTGCTCTACTACGAGTCGATCGAGGCGCGAACGCAAAAGGTCGAAATTCTCCTCGCGCAAATAGTCGGGGAGATGTTCCTCGTCGAGATACGCTCCGCGCGTGTACTGGGCGAGAAAGGGGTTGTCTCGTACGGAGAGCTCCGTCAAC
>JBGUEF010000351.1:0-3893 GCA_041821485.1 Deltaproteobacteria bacterium | reverse complement strand
ATTAGAAAGTGGCCCAGCAAAGAGGATGCTGTGCAGCCTCCACGGGGCTCCGGCTCGGGAGTCGAGGCGGGTTCCGAGGCCGGGACAGTGGCAGTGACAGCGCCAGTGACAGCGCCAGTGGCAGCGTCAGTGCCAGTGACAGCGCCAGTGACAGCGCCAGTGGCAGCGTCAGTGGCAGCGTCAGTGGCAGTGCCAGCGTCAGTGGCAGCGCCAGCGTCGGTGCCAGTGTCAGCGACAGTGCCTGTGACCGAGTCCGTGCTCGAGACCGCGACGGAGTCTGTGTTCGGCACCGGGTCCGTGACGGCGAGCGAGTCCCTCCCTGCTGCGCAACCACTGACTCCATCCATGCCAGCGCCTGCGCCCGTGTACGATCGTCCGTCACTGCCCGAGCCCTTGCCTACGAAGCGGCGTGGCGGCTGGAGCGCGTGGCTGTTGGCAGCGGGCCTGGGTCTTGGCGCATATGCGTTCGTCGCTACCGGGGCCCTCGATGCAGTGCTCCAGCCTGCTGCGCTCGCGCCCGCGCCAAGCGGCATCATTGCCGTAGCGGTCACACCGGCCGACGCGCAGATCTTCGTTTTTGTCGGGCGCGGTCCGGCGGTTGCCTCCGGTCTGCCGGCTGGCGGCGCCCATGAGTTCATCCTCTTTGATCATGGGCTCCGCCCTTCGAGAGCCGTCGTCCCCGAAGGGGCGACGTGGACGACTACCGAACAGGGATCGCTCTACGAGCTTGCGGTACAGGCCCAGGCCGCGCCGGCTTCCACGGATGCACTCGACTTGGGTAGCCCGGAGACCACGCCTGCGTCCACCGGGGCGGGCGACTCCGGGACGATTCGAATCATCACGAACCCCCAGGGTGCGAAGGTCTATCGCTTCATCGGCGTTGGGCCGACCGCGCAGATCCCTGCCGCGTCGATTCATGAGGGCCAGGAAATCTTGGTCTATCATCCGGAACACGAGACCAGGCGCGCTGTGATCGGGCCGAGTGACTGGGAGGCGGGCGAGCGTGAAGGGGCCCACCGCGCGAGCCTGGAAGTTCAGCTGCCAGCGCTTCCAGGGCTAGCTGTTCCGGAAGCGCTCGAGGACTGACTCTACCTCGCCTCGAATCGTCTCGAGCTGCTTCTCGGAGTCCGCTTCGAACCGCAGGACCAGGACCGGTTGCGTGTTGGAGGCCCGGACCAGCGCCCAGCCTCCGTCGAACTGAATGCGAGCACCGTCGATGTCGATCAGGTCGTGAGTAGGTCGATAGAAATCGACCATCTGCTGAACCAAGTCGAACTTCCGCGCATCGTCGCAGTCGACGCGAATCTCCGGAGTTGCAAACGTCTGGGGCACGTTGCTCAGCATCTCGTGGAGCGGAACGTCGCTGTGGGACACGATTTCGAGAATTCGAAGCGTGGCGTAGATTGCGTCGTCGAAGCCGTAGTACCGATCGGCAAAGAAGATGTGTCCGCTCATCTCGCCTGCGAGGAGAGCGTTCTCTTCCTTCATCTTGGTCTTGATCAGTGAGTGGCCGGTCTTCCAAAGGACGCCCCGCCCGCCGTGGGCCTCGATGTCGTCGTACATCGTCTGCGAACACTTCACCTCGCCGATGATCGTCGCGCCTGGGTGCTTCGCGAGAAGCGCGCGCGACAGGATGATCATGAGTTTGTCGCCCCAAATCACTTCCCCGCGCGCGTCGATCACCCCAACACGGTCGGCATCGCCGTCGTACGCGAATCCAAGCTCGAGCCCGTCTTCGAGGACACGCGCTTTGAGCATCTCGAGCGTCTCGGGCTCGGTGGGGTCGGCGTGGTGGACCGGAAACGTCCCGTCCATCTCACAGAGCATCGCGACCGGATTCAGCCCCAAGGCCTTCATCGTTTTGAGAGCCAGCGGGCCGCCCGCTCCGTTGCCCGCGTCGATTGCAAATCGGATGTCGTGTCGGCCGAGTTGGATATCGGCCGCCGCTTTTTCCACGTAGGCAGACGTCGAGTCGACGATCTCGACCGCTCCCCCGGTGTGGAGAGCGAAATCCTCGTTCTCCATGACGTTGCGGAGCTCGATGATGTCGTCGCCGTAGAGTGAGCCTTTGCCCACCATCATCTTGAAGCCGTTCTCGTCGGGAGGGTTGTGGCTGCCAGTGATCTGAACCCCGCCGTCGAGATCGAGATTGTGCACGGCGAAGTAGAGAAGGGGCGTGGGGCCGATGCCGATATCCACGAGTTGCAATCCAGTCTCGAGCAGCCCCTGGCAAAGCGCTTCGTGGAGGCGCGGCGAGCTCAAGCGGCAGTCGCGGCCGACCGCGACCCGGCGCAGGCCACGCTTCGAATAGAAGGTGCCAAGGCTCAACCCCAGGGAGCGGACGAAGGCATCGTCAAAGTCTCGTTCTGCGTGTCCTCGAATGTCGTACTGGCGAAAGACCTGCGGGTTCATAAAGTCACCTTCGGGGGTCGTTCCGCTCGCGAAGCGCCGCGACGATTTCACGGACATCCTGTGCGCGGTCCTTAGGCACGACGAGAAGTGCATCGCCAGAATCCACTACGACCAGGTCGTCGACGCCGACCAGGGCCACGAGCTTGCCGTCCGGTGCGGTCACGTAGTTGCGCGATGCGTCTACCGCGATGCCGCCTTCCGGCAAGACGTTGGCATGTTCGTCCTGCGGTGCGAGTTCCCACGCCGATGTCCAGCTCCCGAGGTCCGACCACTCGAAGGATCCGGGCACCACGCTGACCGCGCTGACCTTTTCCATGATTCCATGGTCGATGCTCACCGCGGGAAGGCTGGCATACGTCTCTTTGACGAGGTCCGCTTCGCTGCCAGCTCTGGCTGCGGCGTCGTAGCGTTGAAGCTCCTGACCGAGCCCGGGCAGGTGTTGGTCGATGGCCTCCAGAATCCGGGACGCGAGAAAAAAGAACATCCCGCTGTTCCACAGGAAGCTCCCGTCCGCGACGAACTGCTCGGCACGCTGGCGATTCGGCTTTTCGACGAAGCGGCGCGCGCGGAACACCCCAGGGTCGAGCTCGGAACCCACTTCGATGTACCCGTAGCCGGTTTCGGCTCGCGTGGGGCGAATTCCAATCGTGACATAGTCGCCGTGTGTGGCCGCTTCGAGCCCGCGCTGCAGCGTGTCGACGTACGCTTCGGTTTCGCCGATGTAGTGGTCAGCCGGCAGCACGCACATGATCGCGTCCTCATCGAGGCGCTTCAGATGCGTTGCGGCCCAGCCGATGCAGGGGGCCGTATTGCGCCCGACGGGCTCGGCGAGAATCTGATGCGGCTGAAGCTCAGGAAGCTCTTGAGCGACCTGTTCGCGGAGCTGCTCGGAAGTCACGATGAAAGTGCGTTCTACGGGGAGCATGTTCCACACGCGCTCGGCGGTCGCTCGGAGCAGGGACCGATCGTCTGGCCCGAGGGCAAGGAGTTGCTTCGGCCGGGTGCTGCGTGACAGCGGCCAGAAGCGCGTTCCGGAGCCTCCCGCCATGATCACTGCGTATGCTTTGTTGGTGTTCGTCATGAGCCGGCCGCTGTCTCAGCGGGTAACGAGAAAGAGTCCGAGAGGCACGAGGTAGATTGCGAACGTCCACATACGTCCGACGAGGATGATCTGTCGGAGCATAACAAGAGCCACGTATCCCGTCACCAGGGCCGTCAGGCCTCCGACCCATGCCTCCGGGCCGAGGGAGCCGAGCCCCTCGGCACCGCTCGCCTCGTACAACGCGGCCCCGGTGATTGCGGGCAGCGAGACCAGAAACGAAAATCGAAACGCCGGGCTACCCTGGACCCCAAGGAGCATCGCCACGGCAATGGTGACGCCGCTCCGGCTGATCCCCGGAAGCACCGCCACGCCCTGCGCAACGCCGATTCCGGCCGCCTGCCACCACGACACCTCGTCCTGCGTCCCGCGGGCGACGCTG
>JBGUEF010000350.1:0-3895 GCA_041821485.1 Deltaproteobacteria bacterium | reverse complement strand
GGAGCCAGGTTGACGAATCGAAGCGGCCGGGCCCAGGTGCTCTCTGCACGTTCTCAAACTGGTCCGGCCACATGTAGGCGCGGAACTCGGTGAAGAAGGTCCAGTACCGCGTCAGGAAAATACGCAGGCCCGCACCTACGTTGAACGCGACGTTGGTCTGCCAATCAAAGCTACGAACTTCAGGGTCGAACACCGGAATTGGTTGGGTGCGCATGAATCCGACGCCGCCGATGAGATACGCGTCCCATTGGAAGATCTTCTTCCGGACCTTGAACTTCCCGTAGAACGGAACGTAGGTGAAGTTGACCCACATCCCCATCTGCCAGTCGTTGAGCGGAACGCCGAGTCGAAACTGGTTCTGGATCCGCGGGATGATGCTCGTGCCCCGTTCGAACGGGTTGGTTCCCCAGTCGTACCAGTTGAAGTTGAGCCCGAGCGCCAGGACATTGGTGAACCAGTAGTTCATCGCCAAGCCCAGCCCGTAGTGCTTCAGGTACGGGTCGTTCAGCGTGAACGCGACCGACGGAGCCAGCTCGAAGCGCTTCAGGCGAAGCGCGTAAATCTGTTGGACGGCGTAAATCTCCTCGGCGATCTCCTCTCGCTGAGGCGCGGGTTCCGCCGGACCGCCTTCGGCGCCGTCGCCTTCAGCGAGCTCTTCGAAGAGATCGCCTTGGCCCTCTGACTCCTTGGCCGGCTCGGAATCTTCCTCATCGACCTCGTCGAGGGAAAACTCCATCTGGGCCTGGGCCGCGGTCGGAAACGCCATCAGAAGCGCCGCTATCAGTAGCGCAATCCCCCCAAAATCTCGCATCGGCCTTTGGCCTTCCCCCCTGAGCGCCCCAGTCCCCCACCGTGGCAACTCTCTGAAATCACGTAACAAGTGTCCGTTTCCACTCGGACGACAAGACTATACCATGACGAATATCGCACTACCAAATCCGGGCGCGATTTTCGACGAAATTGGGCGCAGTGGCGCAGGGTTAGCTGGCGCTCGCGGTCTCTTGGGCGGGTTCGAGCGCCTCCGGAGACTCAAAAAGGGCCTCTAGAAAGGCTTCGGCGCCGAACGCCTTCAGATCTTCGACCTTCTCGCCAATCCCGATGAACTCGATCGGGACCTGGTGCTGATCGACGATCCCGAGGATCACGCCGCCTTTGGCCGTGCCGTCGAGCTTGGTGAGCACGATGCCGCTGAGCGGGAGTGCTTCTTTGAAGAGCTGGGCTTGTTGAATTGCGTTCTGCCCGGTGGTGGCGTCGAGCACGAGCAAGACGTGGTCGGCTGGTCGGCCGAGCGCCTTCTCCACAGTGCGCCCGAGCTTCTTGAGCTCGTCCATCAACGGAACCTTCGTGTGAAGGCGTCCGGCCGTGTCCGCGATCACGATATCCACGCCGTCGGCTTTCGCTTTTTCGATCGCGTCGAAGATCACCGAGCCGGGGTCTGCGCGGTCCTTGCCTTTCACGACCTCGCAGCCCACGCGCCGGCCCCACACCTCGAGCTGTGTGACCGCTGCGGCGCGGAAGGTGTCGCCTGCGCCTAGTAGCAAGGTCTTCCCCTGGCGGTCGAAGCGGCTTGCGAGCTTTCCAATGGTGGTGGTCTTGCCCACGCCGTTTACACCGACAACGAGAATGACCGTCGGCTTCTGGCCGATTACGAGCCCCTGTCCGCTCGACGCGAGAATGCTTTTTGCTTCTTCGCGAATCGCTTCCCAGGCATCGTCCGCGGACGACAACTGGCCGCTGTTCATTTGGGTTCGAAGCGCCTCGAGAATGCGCTCCGTGGTGTGGACCCCGACGTCCGCCGTGATCAGTACTTCTTCCACCTCATCCAGGATCGACGTGTCGAGCTCGCGGTCGCGCCGAAATACGCCGGCGAGGCGTGAGATCAGATTGCCGCGGGTCGACTTGAGCCCGCTTCGGAACGCTCCGAGATCGGCCGGAGGGGCCGGCGGCGGGGTGACCCTGGCCTCGGGCGCGCCGGCAGCCGGGGTCGCCGGCGGCGTCACCAGGTCTTCCAATTGGAGCGGCTGCGTCGGCTCGGCCTCGACCGAGATCTTTGGGCGCTCTTCGGCGAGGGCTTCGGGCGGTGGCGGCGGTGGCTCGAGCGGGAGCCCTTGTTTCTTCCGGCCGCGGACCAGCCCGATGATGATGCCGATCATGATCAGCGCGGCAACGGCCGCGATCGCCGCGAGCGCGGTTGGGTTATTTAAATCTAGTGACTCCATGCGACCTCTATACATCCCCCGACGGCCGTTGGGACCGCCGCAATATAGAGAGGCGGGCCCCGGGCAGTCAACGTGGCCGCGGTCAACCGAATCGTTTGCCGTCGCGGGTCGCCACCTGTGATACTGAAATCGCGGGGGAAGGGCGGCATCTGTTGAGGGGGCAAATCGGCCGATGGCATGGATGGCGAGCAGTGGTCGCCGCTGCGCTCCTTCTCGCCAGCACCGCGCAGGCGGACGCGCGGCACGACTACCTACTGGGCTTGCTCCGCAATTCGAATGCGTTTCGCGTTCGCGCGCAGGCGGCACTGTCGCTTGGCCAGTTGCAGTCGACCAGCAAGTCCGTAGCCGCGCTCGAGCGCGCGGTCCGGGACAAGCATCCGGCCGTACGCGTGTCCGCGATTGCGTCGCTCCAGCGCCTGGGCGCCAAGGACTCGCTTCCGGTCGTTGAAAAGGCCACGCGGGACAAGAACAAGGCGGTCCGCCGAGCCGCGGTCGAAGCTGCGGCTCACCTGAGTGCCATTGGCGAGCGAGAACGAGGGCCGGGCGAGCCCCGGTACTTGGTAGCGGTCGGCATGCCAGGAGCCAAGGCGGAGCGGGTTTCTCGGCAGATGCTGTTCGATGCGCGGATCTACGTATCGGAGCAGTTGCTCGCGCTCGATGGGGTCGAGCTGGCCCCGGACGATCTGACGCCCGCCGACGCCAAGCGGGAGATCGTGCAGCGCAAGCTCGAAGGCTACTATCTCGAGAGCTCGATCGTGACTCTGGATCCGAAGGGCTCGGGGGTGAGGGCGGTCGTTTCCATCATCGTGCTGTCGTATCCCGGGCGTGACATGCGCGGAATGCTGCGAGGCGCGGCGACGGCATCAGGCCGGTACAGCGCGGAGACCGCAGAGCAAGCAGTTCAAGGCGCCTTCGTGGGCGCACTCCGCCGTCTTCCCACGGTGCTGGCGGCAGCCAAGGCGAAGGGAAGCCTTTGACGGGCGAAGAGCGATGGGCGTAGGAAGTGAGAGACGCGATGGGCGATAAGACACAACGCAGGATGCGAAACTACCTGATCGATCGGCGCTTCCAGCTGAAGTACACCGGCATGGTGCTGCTGGTCACGGTGACCGTGGCGGGTGGGCTTGGCTACCTCGCGTACGGTTTCTCCCGGGGCCAGACGGAAGCGCTGACGGCCCAAATCATGGCACAGCCGGATCTCGCCGCTGACACCGCGAGCGACCTCGAGGAGTTTGCTCAACAAGAGGACCGCAAGATTCGCAACGCCATCTTCGCGGGCGTGCTCTTGTTGACGCTCGCGCTAGGGCTCATGGGCATCATCGTGACCCACCGGGTGGTCGGTCCCGCGTACCGCATGAGGCGGCTGTTCGCGCACGTGGGCGAGGGCAAACTCGAGATTACGACCGGCATCCGAAAAGGCGACGAGCTCCAGGAGCTGTATCACTCGTTCGCAGACATGGTGGAGTCGCTCCGCGATCAGCGAGCCGAGGAGATCGAGCAACTCGAGGAGACGCTGATCAAAATGGAATCGGCAGGCGTTCAGTCGGCATACATCACTGAGTTGAGAGCGGTACTGGAACGGATCCGGAAGACAGTGGACTAAGAACCGGGGCACGGGGTAACGCGACACATTGGCCAGTCCCAACTGCACCACCGGAGACCGGCTGGCGACGCAC
>JBGUEF010000349.1:0-3914 GCA_041821485.1 Deltaproteobacteria bacterium | reverse complement strand
GGGCGCCTTCGGGGGCTCCTTGGGAGCCTTGAATGTCTTCGGCTTCGGCGGGGGCTTTACCGGTTCGGGTTCAGCCGGCTCCTCGGGCTCCGGCGCTTCCTCCTCGGCCTCAGCCTCTGCCTCGACGGGGGCCTCGTCGACGATCGCGATCGCCACGGTGTCGAGGGGGTCTTCCGCGCCCGACCCCATCGGGGCCTTCGGCATCACGCCGAGAAAGAGGGCGTGCGTCGCGATCGCCAGAACTACCCATGCTGTTTCGAGGGCCCAAGAGGCCTGGTTCTCGAGAGCATTGGACATCGGTTCGACCGCAGCGCTCGTCAGCGTCCGATCTCCTCGGGACGCACGTTGATCGCGAACTTCGTGATGCGCTCTTGACGCAGGATATCGATCACCTGCACGACCTTTGCGTGCGTGATTCGGCCGTCGGCCGCGATCACGGCCCGGAGGTCCTCGTCGGTCTCGCGCGCCGCCCGGACGCGCGTCCGGAGCTCGTCGGTGTTGACTGGAATGGTGTCGAGAAAGATTTGACCACTCTGGTCGATCGACACCGCAAGAGTGGACGGCGTTTGCTCGCCCGTCGCGGCCTTGGGGAGCTCCATCGGAATCGTCTTCGAGACGATGGCCGTCGCCGTGACCATCAAGATGATCAACAGCACCAGCACGACATCGACCAACGGTGTGACGTTGATGTCTGTGATCAGGTCGTCGTCGTCACCGGAGCGTGAGCCGCCAGCCATGATTATTGCTTCCCTCTGCGCTCGCTGCCCTTGAGGTAGGCCAGCAGGTCGCGGCCGAGCGCATCGGCCCAGGTGAGGCGGTAGCGAATCAGTCGCTGGAAGTAGTTGTAGAAAGCGACCGCCGGGAGGGCCACGAGGAGGCCGATTGCCGTAGCGACCAGTGCTTCGCCGACCTCGGTCATCAAGCCGCTCGTCACCTTGCCGGCAGCCTCGTCGAGCACGTGGAACGCCTTGATGACGCCGATGACCGTTCCGAGAAGGCCGACGAAGGGCGCGTTGTTGCCGACAGTCCCGAGGAAGCCGAGGTTTCGCTCCATCTGCGTTCGGGCGACCGAGGTCGCGCCGGCTAGGCGCTCTTCGACAGCTTCCGATCCATCTTCGACGACTTCGATGCCGGAGTAGACGATCTTGGCCTGGAACGACTCCGACTGGGAAAGGCGCTCGCGGGCGCCGGCCACGTCGTTCTTGGCCAGGAAAAGCCGTAGATCCTCCTGAAGCTTTCGCACGTCGTCACGGGAGGCAAAGAAGTAATAGACCCGCTCGAAAATGATCGCGACTCCAATGATGGAGAGGAGAACCAGAAGCCACATGACCCACGTGGCGCCAAGCATGGCGAAGGCTGTGAGTCTCTCTTGAATGTCGATCATACTTTTCCTCGGGTAGAAGCGCGCTTTTAGCCGGTCTTGGGGGGCTGTGCATCCCGCTTGAGAATCTCCCGCACCAATATGGTCGCGTAGGAGCCTGCGGGTAGGGTGAATTCGAGATTCACCGTATTGTCACTCACAGTAACGCCTATTTTCTGCACGGGAACGCGGACGAAACGTCGGGTTCCTGGCGCTACTCGCTTCCACTTCCCGAGGTGTTCGAGGGTTAACCCCATCTCTTGCAGGAGCGCCTCCTCGCGGAGCCGGGCCTCGCCTTCGGGCCAGCGCATCTTGGCGCCAAACATCGGCCCGGTCGGGCTGATCTCCCAGGCGTCCGCGCGTGCCTGTGTTTCCTCGAGGTCTGTCGACGTGAATAGGCCACCGGAGTCGTGCTTCTTCACGAGGTCTCCCGAAAAAATCCGTCCCAGAGTCGAGGTTTGCACGCGTTCGGCGACGCAGCGGTTGAAGAGTTGGGACTGGAGGGCCGACATCTGTAGCTTTCGTTGAAAGCCACCCCGTGGTGCACGTGACTCGCCGCGGACCCAGCGAAGCGCCCGCTCCGCGTTGTCGCCTTCCCGGCCAAATCGCTGTTCCCCGTAGTAGTTGGGTAGCCCCCGAGTCTCGATCTCCTCCAACACGCGGCGCAGGTCGTCTATTCTCGATGCGTCGATTTGCCGCAGGCCGATTCGGAAGCGGTTCGCCTCGAGGTGACCCGTGCGCAGCTTGTGCGGATGTGGCGTCGCATCGAGGACTTGGATGCCTTCGACCTCCGCCTTGCTCAACGCTTCCGGCGTTGTTCCCCAGATGCTGATCCACTGCCGTGTGATCGCGTGGCGGTCCTTGAGCCCTGCCCAACCGGCTGCTTTCGGGTCGGCGCCGACGGTCTCGCAGAGCGCGCGAACTGCGTCCCTCGTCGTGAGCTCCCGCTTTTCGATGAATGCGAAGATGTGATCCCCGGTTCCACTCGGTGCGTACGCGGGCACCTCTTCGACCTCGAAGTCCTCGGGAGTCGATCGGAACTCGGCTTCGATCGGGTCGATCGAGGTGGTCAGATAGGGAAGGCTCATAGCTCGGCGCTTCCTGTAGACCATCGTCGTGTGATTGGGTAGACCCCAGTCGTGACCGCTGACCTGTCGACGCGCATCGAGCGAATTTTGCAGCAGCAGCTCGAGGCGGGATGCGGAGCGGGCGTGTTCCCGGGGGCCAGCGCGTGCGTCGCACTCTGGCAGGGGGGCGCCTGGTCGTATATCGACGGGGTCGCCGGGACGCGAGCCGAAGACTCGGACCCGGTTCAGGCCGACACGATCTACGACCTGGCCTCGCTCACCAAGCCCTGGGTCGCCATGACGGCGCTGCGCCTTCACGAAGCTGGGGTCTTCGAGCTCGGCGCGCGAGTAGATGAGCTCATCCCCGAAGCGACGGGACTCCCGGTGGGCGCCCGCAACTGGGAGGAGGCGCTGAGCCATCGGGCAGGCCTGGAGGCTTGGGTGCCGTTCTACGAGACACTACCGGTCGAACCCGGCACAGATGCCGCCCGGGCTTGGATCTTGGCTGAGCTCCTTCTTCACTGGGATGCAAGCAAGGTGGGCGCGCCGGTGTACAGCGACCTCGGGTACATCCTTGCCGGGGCTGCCATGAGCCGCGCAACAGGCCAGTCCCTCAACGAGATCGTCGCGGAGCGAGTCTCGTCGCAACTCGGTGTCGATGACATGGTGTTCTTTGGCGCAAGCCGCCCCGACCCCGGCTGGAAGGCTCGATGCGCACCGACTGGCTGGTCACCCTGGCGCCAGCGAATCCTGGTGGACGAGGTGCACGACGACAACTGCGCCGCGCTCGGTGGTGTGGCGGGGCATGCAGGGATGTTCGGGTCAGCCCAGGGCGTGGCTAGGTTCGGAACTGCCTGTGTGGGTGCATGGCACGGCAGGAGAGGTGCTTCCGAGGAGGAGCTCATTCGACATGCGACGGCCGTCCGACCCGGCGGCACGCACCGGCTTGGCTGGGACGGTAAATCGACCGAAGGAAGCGCTGCAGGCTCCCTGATCGACGCGGACGCGTTCGGGCATCTCGGGTTCACCGGAACTTCGCTCTGGTGTGACCCACGCCGGCAGCTCGTCGTGGTGTTGCTGACCAATCGTGTCGCGGTCTCGGATGACAACGCGGCCATCCGAGCGTTTCGCCCGGCCTTTCACGACGCCGTGATCGGCGCGTACGACGCGAGTTAGCCGGCGAGCGAGCGGAGTCGGTCGAGCAGCTTCGAGTTGGTCTTGTAGGACAGGGCATTGCGCGAAGCCCGGGCCATCGCTCTTGGGTCGCCTACCAGCACGACCAGCTTCTTCGCCCGCGTGAGTGCGGTGTAGAGGAGGGCGCGATTGAGCAACATGAAGTGGGCGTTGTGCAATACGATGACCGCCGCGGGGAACTCGCTCCCTTGCACCTTGTGGACCGTGCACGCGTAGGCCAGCGAAATCGCATCGAGCTCGTCGGCCTTGTACTGCACCTCGCGCCCGTCGAACCGCACGAAGGTCACGCCGCC
>JBGUEF010000348.1:0-3928 GCA_041821485.1 Deltaproteobacteria bacterium | reverse complement strand
GTCTCCTCGTCGATGTCCTCACGCAGAATGGTGTCGGTGGCGGGGTCGTAGTCGACGCCTCCCGCGTTCGTCGCGTCCAGGCCTGCGAGGGTGCCCTTCCCGGCGAAGTACTCACCGCCTGAAACCGCGCTGAAGCCGCCACCGCTGCCGGGCGGGGTGCGCGGGTGAAAGATGATCACCTCGGGTTCGCCCGGTCTGTTGCGCGCATCGTTCATGACCGGAACGGGTTCGAAGATCTCGACAGCGCCGGTGTCCGTGAGCCCATTCCACCAGACGAAGCCGTCGTTGGGCAGGCTGGGGTCAGGCTCCAGCGGAAAGACGCCAAAATGTCCCCACGAGAACGTCGTGAGCTCGAGCGCCGATAGCCCGTACATCCACGCCCCGAGGCCTGTAGTAGCGACCACTGGCTCGAAGGCCGCCACGAATTCGTGATCGGTGCGCACGGGGAGCTCGACTCCGTCTCCGGCTGCGGCCATCAGTTTGAATTCTGGCGAGTCTGGCGCATCCGGCGAGCGGTGCGTGTGGATGTGGAAGTCTCCGCACATGACGCCCGTCGAATCGACAACGCGGGTGAGCGCGGCGTTGACGGGTGTTTCCGCGCCCGCCTTGACCGCGACAGTCGTATCGACGATGTCGTATTCGTAACCGCGCGAGACCACGACCCGATGGTCGCCCGCCGGCGCGCTCAAGAGCGCCTTTCCGTCAGCCGGAAAAACCACATGGAGGCGGTCGTCGCGCGGCACGACCGGCTCACCGAAGTTGTCCGGCGGTTGAAACGCTCCGGCCTCCGGGATGACTTGAACACGAACCGGTAGCGGCGCGCTCGAGCCCGTGTCGGTAGCGGTCACGCGGATCGCGCCCTTCTCGGGAAGCGTCAGATCGGCCGATGTGCTCGAGGCCTCCACCAGTTGAGCGTCCGAGATGCCATCGCCCCGTCGATAGGCAAGAAGCTGAACCTCTTGGCTCTCGGGCACGCTAATCCCATACGCGCCGTCAGCGCCTGTGGTGGCTCGGGTCAAATACACGGGGTCGTCGTCTGTCGTCTCGGCGTGGACTCGAACTCCTTCAGCGACTGAGCCATCCGCATTACGCACCGTGCCGGTGATCGTCCGAATGGGCTCTCCATTAGTGCGAGCAATTGCTTGCAGAAGGCCGTCGATACCAGGGCCGCCAACGTGGATCTGCATCAGGTGCTCGCGCGTGTCTGCCGCGAACTCGATGGTCGTCGCGACGAGAGGCATCACGCCGGAGATCTCCGGGTCGCTGAACCCAAAAGAGGCGACGGGCTCGAATACCGACTTCATCGGACCCGATGGGGCCTCGATCGCATAGCTGACTGCGGAGTCGTCCGCGTAGGCCATGTAAGGATACGGCAGCGCCAGATCGCCAGTGCCGAAGCCTTGGCCGGGTACGTACGGATTCATACGCTGGCTTTGGAAGATCAGGTACACCGGTGCGGCAGTGAGGGGGCTGTCGAGCGTGTAGAAGACGTCGACGTGCTCCGCGCCGGGGGAGAGCTCGTAGTCTACTTGGACGCGGGTGCTCTGGAAGGTCTCGTCCGTGGGGGGCGGCCCGCCCAGCAGAAGGTTACCGATCACCGTGTCTCCCAGTATGTCTTCGAGAAAAGGAATGGCCCGAAGCGGCCCTTCGGCACGCACGACCGCCGGGTTTCCGTCGGTACCATCGTTGATCAACGAAACCGTTTCGGCCGCGACGAGAAAGCGCCGCAGGCCTATCCCGATCTCGTTGTAGTCGGCGCGGTCGACGAGTGCCCCATCTTCGTAGCGGGCGACACCTAAGATGAGACCTGCGAATGGAAGATAAAGATCGGAAACCTCATCGTCCTCGATGATAAGCGCAATGTGCTCGTTGACGAGCGCGAAATCGCCGACTTCGTAGAGCGCCAACCCGTTCGGGTCTTCGGGCAACTGGTCGGCAGACAAACGCCCGGCCCGGACGTCTCCGGGGCCGATGTCGAGATCGAGGGAGTCATCTGCAGCACCGTTGCTGTTGTCGTTGCCGCATCCCCACGCGGCAACTCCGATGACTAGAACCAGAAGGAAACGCATCACTACTTGTCCCATTGACGCGGCATTCTTGCTAGCCCCAAAGCGCGCTGGCGGAAACGCAGCCTTGGCCTCAGAATCGCGCCTTGGATTATCGCACAGACCAGACGGGACGCATGGCTTGGTTGGGCTTTGTTTTGACCGCGATTCTCGTCGCAAGCTGGTCGTCTCCGTCCGAGGCTCAGAGTCCAGTTGCGTATCGCGACGGGGATGGGCGGTGGCAGTGGACCGAGAGTGGGGATCAACAGGCGATCACTCGAAAGGGAGCTGCCTCGCTCGAAACGATAGGTGGCACGTTCACCGTCACCTTCGAAGATGTTGACCGCGAAACCGGGGTCGGCTTTGACAGTCCCGCTTCAGGCGCCTCGAGGCGAGAGACGTTCCGAACGGTCCTCCTCTACCTGAGCTCAGTGCTGGACGTCGTGGGTACCGCAGATCTCGTCGTGCTGGCGTCTCAGACCGACGGCACAGGACCCCTCGCGTCCGCAGGCCCCTATCTTTTGCCGATCATCGGGTTCCAAGGTGGCCTCGTGTACGAGCATCTCATGACCGGCGTCGACCCGCTCGCGGACACTCCGGACGGCACTGTGTCGGTCGACTTTGGCTTCCCCTGGAACTCCGAAACTGACCCGACGTCCGAAGTCGAATTCGACCTCTACACCGCGTTGCTGCATGAGGTTACGCATGCACTGGGGTTTTTATCCATTGTAGGACCGGACGCGAGGAGCGCGCTGCTCAATGTCAACGGTGCCGGTCTCTTCTCTGTATTCGATGCGTTTCTCCTGAGAGAGTCCATGGACCGGTATCTCTTCTTGGAGGGCGGCGAGATCAACTCGATCCCGAAAGACGTCTCGAGCCGCGACTTGGTTTTCGCTGGTGCTCGTGCGCGAGCTTCGTTTGGTGGGTTCCCGGCTGTTTTCGCGCCGAACCCGTTCCTCGAAGGAAGCAGCATCGGACACTGGTCGCTGGAGACAGCTAGCGCAGCCGTGATGTCGCCGTTCGTGGAGCCTGGGGACGAACGCCGGGAGTACACCGACTGGGAGCTCCAGGCCTTGGGTGACCTCGGTTACGATGTCGTCGCATGCGGCGACGGGTTCATCGCCGGGGCCGAAGAGTGCGACGATGAGAATGCCGACGAAGAAGACGGATGTGATTCGTCCTGCCGCTTCGTGCCCGAACCCCAACCGGAGCCGGAGCCCGTACCCGAGCCCAAACCCGAGCCCGAACCCAAGCCCGAACCCAAGCCCGAACCCAAGCCCGTGCCCGAGCCCGTACCCGTACCCGTGCCCGAGCCGGAGCCGGAGCCCGAGCCCGTGGCCGATGCGGGGGTTCCCGATGCGATGGTCGTCGAAGAGGGAGACGAGCCCCCCGCGACCGGCTCATCACTGCAGCCCTCAGGAGGCTGCAACGTGCAGCGTTCCGAGGGTGGGGGGGTCTCGCTCACGCTAGTGCTGTTGCTGCTTGCGGTGCTCCGGAGGCCGGCCGTTAACCGGCCTTCGCGCGGGTAGAACGGATCGCAAATCAGTTGACGATCTGGAGGCGGACCGTCTCTGGATCTGGTTCCGCGCGCAGGGTTGGAGCGGGGATGTACTCGTGGCTTGCGGGGACCTCCGCCTCGGCGCTCTCCTCGGACTTGGGGACGGCGCGCCGCATGAGCATCTGCCATGCCTCTTTCGGGGCCGGGACCTTCTCTTTGAGCTCGACGTAGATCAACCGGCCGAGCGACGGCAGGTACGGCGCCATCTTGCCGAAGGTTTGCTTGGCGTGCGGAACGTCCTTGGTGAGGAAGCCCTTGGTGCGGGTCACCGCGCGGGTGGCGTGCACCTTCGCCCGGCCAAGTCGGCCCTTGCCGACGAGCGGGC
>JBGUEF010000347.1:0-3928 GCA_041821485.1 Deltaproteobacteria bacterium | reverse complement strand
ACTCTCCTCACTGGTTTTCGGGAGCATACACTAGCCGACTAGATTGGCTAGGTCGGGTTCCAAGGTCACATGCATCTATGCGAATTTCAGTAGGAACTCTACGACCGGATGCTCGGCAGGTTCCAAGAACTCGGCTTGAAGGTGGCGTTTACCGACGTCAACGCGGTGGCCCAACCGGCGGAACCCAAGCCGTCTTACTTCGCCGTCCGCGACGCCACGGGACACTATGTGGTTGATGTTGCTGAATTTCCCGAATGGTGTTGGGGGCTAGGCGAATATTGCCAAGGTTGAAGTCGTGAGTTCCGGATCGTGCTGAATCGAGACTAAAATTGCTCTGTTTTTCGCTTGTTGACGAATCGTCAATAGTGGTGGTAGAGTCATCACTATGGACCTCGGCCCCAGGCGGATGACGACTGAAGCTCGACGGGAGCAGCTGCTGGCTTTTGGGCGGCAGCACTTCGCTGAGCACGGTTACGAAGCCATGCCTATGGACGCGATCGCCGAACGGGCCGGCGTCTCGAAGGGGCTCCTCTATCACTACTTTGGGAACCAACGCGGCTTTTACATGGAGACCGTCCGCGCCGTGACGGATGAAGTGATCGCGATCACGGAGCCGCCGGCCGATCAGCCATTCGACCAAGCGTTCCGGGTCATGGTGACGCGCTTTGTCGGCTACGTGCAGGAGCAGGGCGAGATTTACACCGCGCTCGTTCGGGGCGGCCTTGGTTCGGACAGCGAGGTGAATGAGCTCCTCGACCGCGTGCGCGTGACGTCGATGAACCGGATCCTCGAACGTCTGGGTCTCCATCAGCCGTCCGCCCTGTCACGGATCGCGATTTACGGATGGGTGAGCCTCGTCGAAAACGGCTGCGCCGAGTGGACCGTGACCGGTGGCGCGTCCCCCCGTCAGCTGATCGATTTGTTCATCTCGTCTTTTCAGCCCGTGCTCGACGTGCTGCAAAGCGAGCAGTGCGTGTGAAAGGTTAAGAACATGACTCGACGTGATGAATCCAATCGCAAACCGGTGCCGAGGATCAAGGTTGCGCGTGAGTGGCTGGGTGCCCCGATCGGCACGCTGAAGAACCCCACGTTCTGGCTTTTCGTGGTTGCGATGGGTGTTTTGGCTGCGGGAATCACGGGATATCTTCTTGGGCAGCTTCCAGTGGCCGCAACGATCGCCATCAATGCCACCGCGATCTATCTCCTCTTCACGGTGATGCACGACAGCATGCACCGCACCGCACACGAATCACGCTTCGTCAACGACTTGCTCGGCCGACTCTCAGCCCTCCCGCTCACCGTCACGATGCCCCTGTTCCGTGCGGTCCACTATGAGCATCATTCGCACACGAACGACCCCGAACGCGATCCCGACCTGATCGTCAACCGGGGCCCCCGATGGGCCCTCCCGTTCTGGTGTCTGGCGATCATGGTTGAATATCGGCGACATTATTTTGGCCGACGGATGTGGCGCGACCGTTCAGATCTCATCGAAGCGATCGCGATGGAGTCCCTATTGCTGGGCGCGATCGTCTTGGCGGCTGCGACAGGAACGTTTGCGACGCTTGCCATCGTCTGGTTGGCTCCCGCGCTGATCGCGGTAGTGGCGTTGGCGCTGTGTTTCGATTTCTTGCCGCACTATCCGTACGAGTCGAGAGAGCGCTATCTCGACACGCGCATCTATCCCGGTCGCTTTCTGAACGCACTGCTCCTCGGCCAGAACTACCACCTGATTCATCATCTCTGGACGACCATTCCCTGGTACCGCTACCAACGCGTGTTCGGGGAGGTTGAAAGTGAGTTGGTCGAACGCGGGGCTCGCATCGAGTGGCGCGAGGAGGGGACGGAGCAAGCACTTGCCTGACGCGCTCCCGACGAACGCACCAACCTTCCACTTTCCACGGGACACCTCGGGACGGCACGCAACGCCACGGGACACGTTGTGGTTGATCTTCGTTCCGCTCCAAAATGGCGATGACGGCTCCGCTTTGCGGGGCCGTTTTTCGTTGCCGCCCAGGCCCGATTCGGTCGAGCTCTTTATCGCCAGGTGTCGACCGTCGCTTGCATGGCGTCGATGACCCGCCCTATTTCGTTCTCGTCGGCGCCGCCCCTGACGGTGAGGTTGAGACCCAACATGAAGGTCATGAACAGATCGGTTCGCTGGTCGGTAACGCTGTTGTTGGCGGTTACCTCGGGCTCCGCTTGACGGATGAGTGCTCGAAGTCGCTCGCGCAGTTCCTTGCGAAATGCGACGCCGAAGTTTTCGAAGCCGGGGGCGGTTCCGCTGAGCTCGCTCGAGCTGTTGACGAGGAGGCAGCCCCATTGGCCGGTCCCCGAGACGAGGTCGCCTCGCAGCATCTCGAGGAAGGCGTGGATTCCGTCGATTCCGGGCCCGGCCTGCTCGACGAGCTTCGAGAACATGCCCATCCGCGCGGCGAGGTAGCGCTGGAGGATCTTGGCAAACAGCTCTTCCTTGGTGCCAAAGGTGCTGTAGAGGCTCGATTTGTGGACGCCGCTGGCGTCGACGAGATCGGCCATCGAGGTCTGGGAGTACCCCTTTCGCCAGAAAAGCGCAGTCAACTCGTCCAAAACGGCGTCTTCGTCGAAGAGCCGCGGCCGGCCTCGGGACCGCATATTCGTGCCGCTCATACCCATACCCTAGTCACATTACACAATATTGGAACCCTCGGTAGCAAAAGGCCTTGACGTTTTACTACCGAGCGGTAGTTAATGTGTGAAGGCTCCACTTCGAGAGATCGATTCAACTTGGGAGCTTCGGGAGACTGGCCGTGCAGAACACATCTCAAACCCTTCGACGCACGACGTTGCAAATCGCTCTGGCCGGGGCTCTCGCCTCGGCCTCGACCCTCGGTCTGATGCCAAGCCACGCCGCCGCGGTGGAGGCACACGTGGAAAACGCGGGGATATTCACCGCGCAGATCCCGGTGGAAGGTTCGAACATTGCGACGGGGCAGGCGGTCATCGTCGTCGACAGACCGATCGAGGAGGTGCTCCAGATCGTGCTCGACTACGCCAACTACGTACGGTTCATGCCCAACTTCACCAAGTCCAAGGTGCTCGCACAGCGCGGGAGCCGGGCCATGGTTTACATGGAAGTCAGCGTCGCCAAGGGCATGTACACCCTCTACGGGCAGCTCGATCTCGCTGAGCGTCCCCAGGACGGGGTTTCGCGAGTGGTCGCAGGCCACCTCATGGACGGGAACATCGACGCCTTCGATGCGAGCTTCAAGCTCACCCCGACCGATGACGGCGCGCGCACGGAGATCGACTTCAGGATCTACGTGGACCCCGACCTCCCACTGCCATCGTCCGTCTTCAGTCGAGAGAACGAGCGAGCTGCGGGCCGAACGGTTCGGGCTTTGCGCGCGAGGGTTGCCGAAACACCTGGCGATTCGACCTAAGCCCCGCTCCCGCAGAATTAGTACTCGAGTATTCGATCAAAACAAAGTTTCGCTCACCGATTCCCCGTCAACAAAGGACAAAAAGTCATGTCACGTTTCGCTAACAAAGTTGCACTCGTCACCGGTGGAGGAACCGGTATCGGTCGAGCGGTAGCCGAAGCCCTGGTCGCCGGAGGAGCCAAAGTGGTCGTCACCGGCCGTCGGGAAGAGCCTCTCAAACAGCTCGCCGGCCAATACCCGGACGCGGTGCGCTACATCACCACAGACGTCACTGAGAAAGGCGCTCCGGCCGACGCAGTTCGTTTTGTGATCGAGCAGTTCGACCGCCTGGACGTTCTGGTCAACAGCGCGGGCCTGGGCACATTGGCGCCTCTGGTCGAGCTCGACGACGATGCCCTCGAACAGATTCTCGCGGTGAATGTGCGAGGTCTGTTGATCACCACGCGCGAGGCGATTCCCCATCTGTCCAAGAGCGGCGGCGCCGTCGTCAACATCTCGTCGACCCT
>JBGUEF010000346.1:0-3935 GCA_041821485.1 Deltaproteobacteria bacterium | reverse complement strand
GTCGGAGAGGCCACCGGGTAGTACCGCGTCTCGGGTCGAAGCAGCAGGTCACTCGTATGCTCATTGAGCAGGATGAAGCGTTTGCGAACACGCGCCATCTCGGCAAACAAGCCTGCGACGTCTCGTGCCACGGGCCCCAATGCGCGCACCAGGAGTTGCTCGACGCGGCCCATCTTGTCCTCTTGGGGCGCAACGCTCGTTCGCTTCCCGATCGCAGCCATCCAGCCGACCGCACGTCCGCCCAGAAGCTTTGCCAAGCGCTTCGGGTAGGTGATGAAGTCGACGGCGTTGCGAGAAGGCGCCGTGTCGATCACCACCGCGTCGACTTCATGCTCGATGATGGCCCGCCAAGTCAGGCTTATCGTGGCGACCTCGTGGATTCCGGGGACTGCGGCTTCGAGGGCACGGTAGAGACGATTGTCGAGCAGCCGCTCGAGCGCCTCGGGTTCCTCCGCGAACAAAAACTCGACGAAGGTGCGCAACGCATCCTGAGGGTCGGGCATGAGCCCAAAGAGCTGTCCGCTACCCGAATCGAGCGAAAGCTCCCGAGCCTGTGTCCCGAGCTCGACGCCCATCGCGTCGGCAAGCCGGCGGGCCGGGTCGATGCTGACGATCAAGGCCCGGTATCCGCTCTTGGCGAGGGCCAATGCCAACGCCGCTGACGCGGTGGTCTTACCGACACCGCCGCCTCCGGCACAGACGATGACGACCGGATGTTTCATGCGGCTCCTGCGCTCCTCAGCCACTCGGCCACCGTTTGAGCGGTCGGATCGGTGGGTGCGAACGGAAGCAAGGTCAGTCCACTGTCACCTCCCTTTTCCTCACCATACCGATGCACCGTATCGTCCAAGGCTTCCATCACCTGCTTCCGCACCTCGTCACGGATCGTAAGAAGCTCGGCAAGCTCTTGCGCCGCCTCGCCCACGGCGCCTTCGGCTTTCGACATGGCCACGGCATCGGCGAGCGCGTTCTCCGGCGGCGCATGCGGCACGCGATTGACGACGAGCCGATCGACGGAAAGCCCCACTTCTTTTTCGACCGTTTCGCAGAGCGTCAAGGTTTCCCACAGCACGAGGCGCTCGGGCAGCGTGACGACGACGACGGAAGCGCGCCCCGGTGAAATCAGCTCGGCCTCGAGCTTCGCGCAGAGGTCATGAACAGGGCCGCGGCCCGTGAGCTCGCGACCCTGTCGGGCGACTTTGAGCCACGCCACGCTGTGCCCGGTCGCAGGCATGTCGAAGACGACCCGCTTGCCTGGATGCTCTTCGACGACCTGGCGCGCCAGCTCCAAAACGCCAAGCTCGCGAACTGCGGGGGCCGCACGGATCAGAGGGCGCATCGCGAAATTGTCGAGCGCGAGCTTCGCGAGCGTGGCCGACCCAAACACGGGCGCGGCGGCTTTGGCCACCGCACGGCTTGGGTCGAGAACGACGTGCTCTAGGCCGCTTGGCCGATTGCGGAGTACCCGTCGCGCGCCCGCACCGTCTCCAAACTCGACGTAGACCGCTTCGCCTTCGGCCTCTGCGGCCGCGAGGGCGAGCCCCGCCGCCACCGTGGTCTTGCCTACGCCGCCCTTTCCGGTGACGAACACTGCAGGCGCCAGGGGAACGTGTGTCCCGGTTCGTAAACCGCTAGTCGGCAAGGCCGGCTGCCATCCCTTCGAGAACCTCACCAAGCATCAGAACATACGCTTCACGAATGAATCGAACGTAGTGCGGGGCGGTATGCCCACCGGCGCGGGTCAGCGCCTCGATGCCACGCACCGTTTTGTGCCACGTCTGGCAGATGTCCTCGTAGGTCCATTGTCCGGTGATCACGGGAGTCACTCGTCCGTCTTCGAGGTCGGTCTCGATGTCGATGTAGTCGTCGATCATCTGCACGAACAGAGAGACCTCGTACATCCATGGCCGGGCCCCTTCGCCGGCGTAGTGGTGCACCGGAAACAGCAGGCCGTCGATCGTTCCTTGAATGCCCGCCAGTCGATGGCCAAGCCCGGTCGCGTCGCTCACGCCGGTCATCCCCGCCACTTCGGAATCGACCCAGTCCTTGAGTCGCTCGACCGCATGCTCGAACGGAACCCGCTCCCGAGGCGTCAAACCCCGCTCCATCTCGACTTGCAAGGCCCGCGTCAGTCGAAGCTCGGGGGTATCCGGGTCCCATTCGCCATCGAGGAGCGCGTGCAGCTTGCGACCGCGTTCCTCGGGCAGGTCCTCCATGCAGTGGTCGAAGGCATGGTCGATCATTGCGATGAACGCCGCGATGAGAATGATTCGTCGGTGCTGGTCGGCCAGCGCGACGCGACCGAGCACGTTGAGCGCCGCACGTGCCGCAAGACCGAGCACCCAATTGGGCAAGGCCAGCCGATTCCCAATCCCGGTGATGAGAGCCACCGAAGCAGGCCTCTTCGGCGCACAGAACAGCACCGTGTACGGCGCCGACGCGTAGAGGTCGCAAGCGGCAAGGCGCATCTTGACGGCAAACGGGTCGCGGAGCATCGCCGGCCAGTGCTCGCGAATCAGCGGCATCACGAACTGCTCGTAGTGGCGGCTGGTGACCTCTCGGATTCCAATGGTGAGCTGGGTAACCGAGGGATCGGCTTTTCCGATGAGTGCGCGGAGCTGCTCGATGCGCTCCTCGCGCGAGAGCGTAGATGCAGGGGCGATGTTAGAGGACGGCTGGGCACTGGGGTTGAACATGGGTCGACGCGAGCCTAGCAGCAGAACTTGGCAGGAGCTGCCCTCGGCTTGGGCCGGCGGCTTCCAAAGTCTCTCGTGCGATAGGACCCCAACTCACCGCGGCGGTCTGAACGGGACAACGAACTGACCGGACGAGGATGACGATCTGACCGAGGTTGGCAAGGAAATCGGATTGTCGCGCAACAGCATGGCCCGTCCGACCGATAAGTCCGGCCCCCGTCGAACCGGCGGCAGACGGCTAAGGCCGGATTTGCCCTCTGCATTGTGGAATCGAACACAGCGCAGTGGATGACAGTCCACGGAGCTGTTCGATTCCTAATCAGCTGAATCCGACACCGCAAGGTCTGGTGCCGCGGCAGACCAGAGCGTATTCTCATGAGCCCATCATGACCCAGGCATTCCACGAACGATTGAGCGCGCTCGACGCTATCTTTCTAGACCTCGAGAACGAAACCGCGTCCATGCATGTCGGCGCGGTGCTGCTCTTCGACGCGAAACCGCTGACGCTCGACAACGGCGGGCTCGATATGGAGCGCATCACCAAGTACACGTTGGCGGCTCTAGACACGATGCCACGTTATCGACAACGGCTCGAGTGGGTGCCCGGGTTTGGTCATCCAGTTTGGATCGAAGACGATCGATTCAACATCAATTTCCATCTCCGCCACACACGGCTTCCGCTTCCCGGAGACGAGCGAATGCTCAAGCGCCTCGTGGGTAGGCTGTTCTCGCAGCGACTGGATCGGAGCCGGCCGCTATGGGAGTTCTGGATCGTCGAAGGCATTGAGAACGACCAGTTCGCATTGGTGGGCAAGGCGCATCACTGCATGGTCGATGGCGTCGCAGGTGTGGGGCTCATCGAAGCGCTACTTCAAATGACGCCTGTCGTTACGGAGAAAGAGCCGAGGGCGTGGACTCCGCGTCCTGCTCCAACTCGGACGCAGCTCCTCCAGGCCGAGGTCAAGCATCGCATCAATGGCTTGCGCAAACTCTCGCACTTCGGGCCCCGCATCCGGGAGAACTTCGGAGGTATGGTGCGTGTGCTCAAATCCGGGATGAAGGCCGGTCCTGAGAGTCCTTTCACGGCGCCCGACATCAGCCCGTATCGTCGTTTCGACTGGACCTCGTTCGACCTCGGAGAGGTGAAGGCCGTGAAGAACGCGCTTGGTGGCACCATCAACGATGTGGTTGTCGCGACGACCACGGCAGCCATCCGGCGTTTCCTCGAGGCGCGCGACC
>JBGUEF010000345.1:0-3937 GCA_041821485.1 Deltaproteobacteria bacterium | reverse complement strand
GACCTCACTGTCACCATCGACCGAGCGGACCTTGAAGCCACCATGATGGGCAAGAAGACACTCATGGCCCAGATCGAAGACGGGACGGCAAAGATTCGCGGTGACAAGGGGGTTCTCGAGAAGCTCGCCTCGACGCTCGTCGTGTTCGAGATGGGCTTCGAGATCATGCCGGGCACCAAGAGCCCAGCGCCGGAGGAAGATTTGAATGCGTATGAGGTGGGTCCCGTAGATCTCCACGGCGAGTAGCCGCCCGGCATCGAAGCTGGCCGGGCGGGTGCGTTGACAGCGTTCAAGCGCGCTCGGTGCCCTGAGGGGGCCATGCGGTGCCGCAGCGGGCTGCAAAGACTCCACTAATCGCAGTTGTGCGAGCGATCCGAGGTGCGCGTTCGTCTCTCATCGCGGTCCGCAACGAGCGCCTCGCACAGCGCGTCAATCTTCATCTCGCGCTCGGCGGAAGCTTCGGACGACCGGACCCCCTGTCAACCCGGCACGGTCCCGGGTTTGACTGCGCTTCGGTGCGTCTGACTGCGAGGGCAGGATCTCGTCAGACGAGCTCGTGTGTGGAGGGTTCCTTGCGCGCCGCAATGATCTCCACACCGAATAGGACCACGCGCGCCGAGAAGTAAAGCCAAAGAAGGAGCACGATGATGGAAGACAGCGAGCCGTAGACCGCTTCGAGGTTGCGCGCGTAGTCTAAGTACAAAACGAACAGCGCTTTGCTCACCTCGAACAGCAGGGCCGCGACGAGCGCTCCTGGAAGCAGTTCTCGCCACGGGCTTCGCTTGTATGGAACAATCTTGTAGAGCAGCAGCACAGTCGCGAAGATGAACACGAAGCTCGTGAGGTGGCTCCAGATTGAGTCGAAAACCGTGCTGTCCAGACCGAAGCGCGTCAGGTCGATTTGGGTGAAGACATCGAGCGCCATCGACCCTCCAACCGCAAGGAAGAGCACCAGTGACACGATGATGGTCATGGCGAAGTATCGGAGCTTCGAGACGTAGAAGGGCTGTCCCTTGGGGATGCCGAGTGCGAGGTTCATGCCTCGACTGAGGGCGCCAAACATCTTGCTCGCAGACCAGAGGAGCCCGACCACACTCGCTACGCCCGCCGCCCCCCGCAAGTCGGTCAAGGCTTCGATGTTCGTTCTGAGGAAGTCGGCACTTCCGGGGAACTCGCCGGCGAGCATCCGATCCAGGTGCGATTCAATCTTGTCACGATCGATGAAAAAACTCGCCCCCGCGACCACGCCGACTAGAAGTGGGAAAAGCGAGAAGAAGCCGAAAAAAGCAATGCTCGCGGCCATGTCCTTGGCGTGATCCTCGTTGCTCTTCTCCGCCGCACGCACGATCACCGCGGCTCCGGGGACCCGCGCGACGACATCCCTCCAAGACTGGTTCGTGCTGCTCATTCGCCCGCGAAGAGGTAGATCGGCAAGCCGATGGCGAGGAGCCGCATCATGACCCCTGTTCCCTCGAGCTCAGAAGAGGTGTCGATTCGGGAAGGTGGAGCTTCAGTCGTTTCGGCTCGAGCTCGAACCGATGATGCGTTGCGTGCGTAGGCTCGCCGTCGAGGTTGATGTAGATGCCTTTCGGTGCCTCGACTTCGACCCAAGGCACGCGCCAGAACCGTGCCGCGTCTTTGAGTGCTTGGTGCAAGCCTTTCGTCATGAGCTCGGAAATCGCTTCGGACTGCCGGTCGTCGGGCACGTCCGGAAGAACCCCTACGTCCAGCAGTCCATCGTCGAGCACCGCTTCCGGACAGAGCACATGACCGCCCCCGGCCTGACGTGCGTTCCCAACAGCCAACACCAGTATCTTGCCCTCCCAGTCCAAATCCGGTCCGCGCAGGCGAACTTGCACCGGCTCGAGCTCTGAGAAGCGCCCAAGCCCCGTGATGAAGTACGCAGCCCCGCCGAGAAGACGCTTGAGCTTCGGGTTGGTGTTGACGGTGACCTCCGTGCCGAAGCCACCCGTAGCGACGTTCATGAAGGCGCGGTTCCCCGAGCGACCGACGTCGACGGTCACCGGTTCGGTTTCGACCGCCACACGCAGCGCACCTTCGAGTTGAAGGGGAATCCCAGCACTCCGCGCAAAGTCGTTCGCCGTCCCGAGCGGGATGATGCCCAAGGCGCTGGTATTGCCTTCGACCTGCAGCAGACCATTGACCACCTCGTTCACCGTGCCATCGCCGCCGCCGGCAATGACGGTGTCGATGCCCTCTTTCGAGGCCTCCGCTGCGAAAAGCCCGGAGTCCCTGGCTTCCCAGGTCACGCGGACGTCGATCTCATGACCGTCGGTGCGCACCGCTTCGACCGCATCGCGAAGCTCCTGATTGGCGCCCTGTTTGCCGTGAAGAATGATTCTCGATCGTTTGGTCATCACTTGCCTTCGTGCCTCGTCTTGAGTGCTTGGACAGCGACCTCGATCACCGGCGCGACGGCCGAGAGCTTAGATAGTGACGACCCCGAGCCCGTGAGAGTCGAGACAGCGGTTTCGATCTGCTGCACGCGACCCGCGATTCGGTCGAATTCCTCCTTGAGCTCGTCGGCGTCTGCCTGGAGCTCGGCAAGTGCCATTTCTCGGATCTCGCCGACCATCTCCTCTTCGAGCCCAGGCTTGTTGCGTTGCGCCACGAACACGACGATCGCTGCCAGGACGCCGTTTGCGCCGGCGAGGTAGAACGCGCCTTTGACCCTCCCGTAGGTTTCGGCCAACAGTTCGAAGATCCCCATGTTGATCATCCCGACCGCGAGAATGGCGAGGCCCAGGGCGATCGCGAGCGCAGTGAAGCGCTGCCCGGTTCGTCGCGCGTTGATCTTCAGCAGCGCCGTTTCGGCGTGAACCCAGATTCGAAGCTTCAGCATGACTCCATTCATGACGCCCTCCTCACCGCAAGAACCGACCGACTAGGATGCCAAGCGAGAAGATCGCTAAGCCACTGACCACGGGCGTCTCACGAAGCTCATGCTCCAGGAGCTCGACCAGCTCCTGAACCTGACCCATGAATCCCTCGTGCTCCGTCTCCAAAGAGGTGTCCTGGTCCGTCGCCAACACCGAGCTTTCTGGAGGCTCTGACGGCTGGTGAGCCTCCGGCGCTTGTTTGCGAGCCTCAGCCAGCGCCACGACCTCGGCGCGCAGCGCAGCTAGCTCGGCTTTGATTTCCTCGTTTCGCATCACGGTCTCCTGGGGGGTTGGGGGCTAGCCTACCTGGCGGGTTCCTCGGTTTTCAAGCAAGGCCAGGGCTCGGAGGTCGTCGCCGCTCGGTTCCTGTAACACGCGAAGGCCGAAACATGGGAGCACGGAAAGGAAGATGATCGAGGCGTACGTCCAGAGGGCCAGCTGAAGGGCCTGACCGAGCGCCTTGAGTGGAAGCCGCTGGGCGTTTCCTTCCTGCACGTCGAGCGCGTCGTACCCGCGCGCAAACCCCGCC
This sequence comes from Deltaproteobacteria bacterium, assembly GCA_041821485.1. Classification (GTDB taxonomy): domain Bacteria; phylum Myxococcota_A; class Polyangia; order Polyangiales; family Houyiibacteriaceae; genus SG8-38. The sequence goes on along the minus strand of JBGUEF010000345.1, from coordinate 508 downwards.
GATTTGGTACACGCCGTAGCCTGGGGTTCAGCTAGGCTTCGGGCATGGAGATCACAGCCTACGTCGTCGATGAATTGCGAATCGTACCGCTCGCGGTATCTGCTCCGCGTGAGATTCCCGAGCGAGCCATCTGGGTTGACGTCGTCGAACCCACCAAAGAAGAGACGATCAGTCTGGCGGAACAGCTCGGGCTGCATCTAGAGATCGACACGGTCGACCTTGGCTTTGATGTATACGGCCACGTGGAAGTGGAGGGGGATCAGCTCACGGTGCTCTTGCACGCAGAGCGAGCCGACGTCGGCGATGGTGTGACGACCGCGAAGGGCGTCGTACTAATGAACACCCATCGGCTCGTCACAGTTCGGAGCGGATCGGTTCCAGCGATTGAGGCTGCAACTCGCTCCGTCACCGACATGGAAGCGGGTCCGCACCCTCGTATGCAGATCATGATTCAGATTCTGGCGGGGGCGATGGAGATCACGTCCAGGGCTCTCGACGCCGCCGAAGC
>JBGUEF010000344.1:0-3943 GCA_041821485.1 Deltaproteobacteria bacterium | reverse complement strand
GGCTCGTCGGGATGATCGAGGTGCAGGCGAAAGCTTCGCGCGCCGGCAGGTTCGATCGTGCGGATACGATCGATACGAACGATGTAGCTTCGATGCGACTGAAAGAAGTCTTTGGTGTCGAGCTGGTCGGCCAGGTTGGTGAGCGTTCGATCGACCGAGAAACGGTCCACTTCCGTGACGGCCCAGACGAACTCGCCGCGGGCCTCGAAATAGACGACGTCCCGGACCTCGACAACGACGTGCCAACTCTTCCGCCGCACCGCGAAGCGCTCGAGCGCCCTGGGAGCTAGGACAGAGTCCGGGCGCGCGGCGGATAGACGCTCGACGGCCCGCCGAAGCCGCTCGAGACGGACTGGTTTGAGTAGGTAGTCGGTGACCTGTGCCTCGAACCCGCGGAGGGCGCCGTCGTCGTGCGCCGATACGATGACGACCGCGAGCTGGGGGTGCTTGTTCCGAAGAAGCTCCGCCAGGGCGAGCCCGTCGAGTCCGGGCATTCGAAGATCGATGAAGGCGACCTCGGGCTGCAGGTCGTCGCACTGCCGCTCCGCTTCCATCGCGAATCCTGCCTCGCCAACGACTTCGATCTCGTCGCATTGCTGGAGCAGAAAAGTGAGCTCGTCTCGCGCGAGCGGCTCATCGTCGACGACAATCGCGCGAAGCGTCACGCGCGCCCCCGTGGCACTGAGAGCCACTTCTCGAGATCGCCCTCAATGATGCGTGGTGCCTGGCGAAGATCCTCGACCGTAGCCGTTCCGGTCAGCAGCATCACGGACCGAAGCTCCTGCACGACCTCATCGAGGTAGTGGCGCACTCCGTCCTCGCCTTCGCGGTTCAGCATTTGAAGCACTGGCCTTGCGATTCCAGCGGCCCGCGCGCCGAGCGCCATTGCCCGCGCAATGTCGAGCCCGGAGCGAAGTCCTCCGGTCGCGATCGTCGTCAACGATGCGCGCGCGGCGTAGTACACCGAGGGCGCCGTGGGAATCCCCCAATCCCAAAGGCGATGTCCCATGGAACGCCGCATCCCTTCGGCCCGAAGGGTCTCAACGCCAACCCAGGACGTTCCGCCTGCACCAGAGGTGTCCACGTATTGAACACCGGCGCCGACGAGCTTCTCGATCGTCTGCGGGCTCAACCCATTGCCGGTCTCCTTGGCCACGACCGGGAAAGGGAGCTCGTTGCACAGTCGCTCCAGAGTCCGCACACATCCGCGGAAGTCGCGATCGCCATCGGACTGAATGAGCTCCATGGCGGGGTTGAGGTGCACGCAGAGCGCATCGGCGCCCACATTCCGAACGAGCGCTTCGAGATCCTTGGTCGCAGTCTCTCGCGCCTGGACGACCCCGATGTTTCCCAGCAGCAGTACGTCCGGCGCCCACTCGCGGACCTGATAGGTCCACTCCATCGTGGGGTCTCGCCGCATCGCACGCTGGCTCCCGAGGCCAAAGCCGAGGCCTCGTTCTTGGGCGATCGTCGCAAGCGAGCGGTTGACGGTCGCAGCCCGCTCATGCCCGCCCGTCATCGCGGCAATGACGACCGGAGCACGGAGTCGTCTGCCCAGCAGCTCGACCTCCGTGCTCACCTCGTCCGCGCTGAGCTCGGGCAAGGACTGATGCAGTAGGTTCACGCCCTCCAACAGGGTCGTGATCGACCGGAACCCGACTTCGTCGCCTTCGCACAGGTCCAAGTGGTCCGCTTTGCGGGCACCGATGCCAGGCGCAGGCTCCGAGCTCGGGTGCTCAGGCGCTTGCGCGGGCATGACCTCGAAGCGCTTCGTAGCCCCACATGTCGACGGGCTTTCGCGATCGGAGATCTTCCTCCACGTCTGAGACCCATGCCGCGGACGCAGCGGCCGGCCCGGCAGTCAGCTGTAAGAGCTCCGCCCCATAGCCCGATCCATACGAGAACGCGGTGATCGGCGTGCCCTCTTCGAGTCCGACCAGGGCTCGAGCCACGGAGATCCAAAGGCTTGCCGTATACGCGTTGCCGGTGAGCTGGTTCCATTCGAGCGTGTCCTCGACTTTCTCGAGATAGAGAAGCTCCGCTTCCCGTGCCGACCAGCCGAGCTGCTCGCCGAAGTGAAGCACCGCCTTCTTCACCATCTTCGGGAATGGCACGTGGAAGCACATGGACCGGTACTCCGAGAGCACCGAACGCGCGTCGCGATCGCCGATGAGCGCACCGAAACACTCCGCGACGGCGTGCTTGTAGCAGTCGAGGCTGAGTTGACCGTCCACGGACGGAAACGAATCGCCGACCGGTCGCCAGAAATCGAACGCCGGGCTGCTGAAAGGAAACGATCTCGGCGCAACGCGCGCGACGGTGGGCTCGTCGATGATCATCGCGACCGCGCCTGCGCCCTGAGTCGGCTCGCCCGGATCTCCGAGCGAGTACAATGCCACGTCAGAAGCGATCACGAGCGCTGCCTTACCAGCACCGGCGCCGGACCATTTCCACTCGAGTGCCTGGCGTAACGCGAGCGTGCCGCCGTAACACGCGTGTTTCACTTCGTAGGACCGCACCGCGCCGGAGAGCCCGAGCTCTTCGGCAACCCAAGCGCTGAGCGGGCGGCTCATATCCTTCGCGCTTTCGGTTCCAACCGCGATGAGACCGATGTCCTCCGCAGAGCCATTCCAACGCGAAAGCGCCCTTTTTGCGGCCCCAACGGCCAGTGTCACCGCGTCGTATCCGGACGGGCAGAGGGCGATGTCCGTGCAACCTAGACCCTTTGTATATTTGTTCGGATCGACGTTGCGAAGCTCGGCGAGTTGCGTCACCGGCATGAAAAGCGGTGGCAGTTGAAGGCCGATGGATGCGATGCCTGCTGGAGTTGCGGTCATTCGTTTGTCTCCTACGTCGTACACATGATCGACGTACTGCTGTTTAGCGCGCTTCACCGAACGATGAAGTTAAAACGCGTGACTCGTCCGTGAGATCGAGTCATCGGTTTACACTGGTCGTTGAACGGCGATCAACAAAAGAGGCAACGCGCATAGCCAACACAAAGTAAAGTTCACGCCGCGCAATTCGAACTAACGCGACACCGTGTAAAGATCGCGATCGCAGAAAACCGTTGGCGTGTCGATTTGGATGATCGAGAGGATGCACCGATCCGTCGAACCGAATGTTCTGGCAACGCGCGGCGCGCTGCGAATACTCGTGTGCAGTGATGCGGGGATTGCAGACGACGGAGTTGGGGGACATCCGATCGACCTACGACACGATCGTGATCGGCGCAGGGCCCGCGGGCTGCGCAACCGCGGCTTGTTTTGCGGCGCGCGGCGCATCCGTTTTGCTCATCGAATCGAACCCCAAGGCGGCGCGCCGTTTTGCAGGCGAGTGGATCCACCCCGAGGGCGCCCGAGTTCTGAACGCCTATGGGCTTCTAGAGGGCCTCGAAAGCAGCGTAGAAGGGCGTGGCTTCGTCGTGTTTCCGAACGATGGACTGGGCCCCATCCGACTCGACTATCCAGGCCTCGCGACCGGTCTCGCTTGTGAGCACGAAACGCTGGTCACCCACCTCCGGCGGCGGGTCGCGGAGCTGTCGCACGTGGACTACGTCGAGGGCGTTCGTGGGCGCCTAGCAGGCCCCGACGCCGTAGAACTCTCCGCTGGCGGAGGCAAGACGCATCGGGTGCACTCGCGACGAGTCGTGGTTGCAGCGGGTCGTTCTTCGCGGGGCGTCGCCGAGGCAACGCGGGAGGATCAGGTCTCGATCTCGTTGATGGCGGGTCTCGTCGTCACCGACACGCAGCTGCCGTTCGACGGATACGGACACGTCATCGTGGGAGGACCGGGTCCGGTCCTCGCCTATCGCATCGACGAGCGTCGGATTCGCCTCTGCATCGACGTGCCAAACGCGATCCGTCGCGGCGCGCATGCTCCGGAATGGATTTGGAAGTCGTTTGCGGAGGTATTGCCAGCGGCTCTCCGTCCGGGCGTCCGC
>JBGUEF010000343.1:0-3958 GCA_041821485.1 Deltaproteobacteria bacterium | reverse complement strand
GACTCTACCCCCGCAAAGCCCACGAAAACAAGGTGATCGTCATTGTTGAGAACCTTTTTCTATAGGAGGCGCGGTTCTTTCGCCTGCGGCGTTTTACGCGCAGGATTTGCGCCGATCTTGGTGGGCGAACGGAGCTCCGGTAACATCTATGGGTACATGTCCGCGGGTGCAGAAGAGTTTCCATTCTTTGAGGTCGTCCAAGGCTACTTGGAAGAAGCTGGCGAACTAACCGGCCTTCCTGCACACGTACGAAGCATCCTCGCGGAGCCAAAGAACGAGCTGATCGTGCATTTTCCGGTGCGGATGGACAGTGGTGAAACCCGCGTGTTCAAGGGATATCGAGTTCAGCACAACAACCTGATGGGCCCTTACAAGGGCGGCATGAGGTATCACGAGCAAGTCAGCCTCAATGAGCTCAAGGCGCTCGCAACGCAGATGACCTGGAAATGTGCGCTTCTCGGAGTCCCCTTCGGCGGCGCAAAAGGCGGCATCAAGTTCAATCCCCGCGAGCACTCGAGCGACGAGCTTCGGCGCATCACCAGGCGATTCACGCATGCACTCGGCAGCAATATCGGCCCCGCACACGACATACCGGCGCCCGACATGGGGACCAACGCGCAAACGATGGTCTGGATGATGGATACGTACATCAATACAGGGCCGACTTACGAGAAGAACGACTCGCGGGCTGTCGTGACCGGAAAGACCATCAATTCGGGCGGGTCGGAGGGCCGCGAGGCCGCCACCGGCCAGGGCGTTGTCCACTGCATCAAAGAGTGGGCGAGGGAAGCACGCTTCGATCTCGAAGGCGCGACCGCCATCGTGCAAGGGTTCGGCAACGTGGGCTCGCATGCTGCGTTGCTGCTGTCCAAGCTCGGGGTTTCTACGATCGCGACGGGAGATCACACGGGCTATCTGCGAAACGACGAAGGCTTCAACGCACACAAACTTCAGGACTACGTGCGTGAGACCGGGTCGATCGAGGGCTACCCGCGCGGCGAGAAGATCACGAGAGACGAGTTCTTCGAAACCAAGGCCGACTTGTTCATTCCAGCTGCCCTCGAGAACCAAGTCGGCGACGCGGAAGCGATGAAGCTCGACGTTCGACTGGTCGCAGAAGGTGCGAACGGACCGACCAATCCGAAGGGCGCGGCGGTCCTTGCCGATCGTGGCATTCCGGTCATCCCCGACATCTTGGCCAACTCAGGCGGTGTCACCGTCAGCTATTACGAGTGGGTGCAGAATCGGAACAGCGAGCATTGGGACGCTGAAGAAGTGCAGCGACGGCTGCTCCACATGATGCGCCGCGCGTACCAGCGCACGATGTTCTATGCCACGGAAAAGAAGGTCGATCCGCGGATCGCGGCGTACGCCCTGGCCCTCGAAAGCCTGTCCACCTCGTACGAAGAGCGTGGCATTTTTCCATAGATTATCTGGAAATTCTGGACTCGCGCCCGGCCGCCGAAAACCGCCAAACGCCTTGACAATTCGGGCCCGTAGAATCACTTCCATGAGTCATGGCTGCAGAGGCGGTGTTCGAGGGAGCGATCCCGGCTGAAGGCGTCGAGGACTTGCTCGGCGGCCTCGAAGAGATCGGCACGACCGGTGTGCTCGCGTTTCAGAGCACCTCAGGCTCCGGCGCGGTTCGTCTCCTCCATGGCCAGGTTGTGGACGCTACGACCACCGCCGAGGAAGAGCGCGCACTCGATGTCTTGCTCTCGCTGCGTGAGGGCGAGTTCGCGGTGTATCCGAAGCTCCCGCACCTGCCGGTCTCGCGCGGCACCGACACGACACGCCGTGGCTCCCTGGCGGTGCACCCGCCCGCTGACTTGATGCGTTATTGCGAGAACGCGGGCCTCACGGGGCGGGTTCTGCTCGAGCTTCGTGGACGGCTTGCGATCGGATACTACGACAAGGGAGAGCTCACTGACGTCAGCATCGATGGAGGAACGGCGGCCGATTTCGTCCTTGCGCTCGAGTGGACCGAAGGCACGTTTCGGGTCGACGCCGTGCCGCCGCCGCGGGAGACCTTGCCCGCTTCGCTTCGGGACAAGACTTCTCAAGCACCTCCGAAGAACCCAACCGAGCTTCCGCTCCTACAGGCTTTCGAAGAGGGCCTTGCGGCTCTCGGGCGCGCCGACGACACGCCGGTTTCGGGCCTCCGTCCGCGGTTGGAAGATGGAGACGAAGACGCCACGATCCGTATCATTCGCCGGCCCGGCGAGGACGATCCAGACGAGCTGCCGAAGCTCTGGGATACCCTCGACTATTCTCCCTCCTCGTCAACGGAATCTGCTACAACTATCCGCGTGAAGTCGAAAGACGACGGCAGGCCGATTGGTTTTTGGCGCACACTCGGATGGGTGGGCGCAGTCTTCGTGGTGGTGGCTGGGTGCCTTTGGCTTCTCGCTTCGCTCCCGCCACTCGGGTAGTCTGGCCGTCGTGAGCCCGCGCTTGCGACCGAGTTGCCGGCTTCTAAGCCGAATCGCCTTTCTGCTCCGTATTGTATTCGCCTTCGCGACGGTATCTGCGTTCGCGGCTGTACCTGCCGTTGTGGACGCGCAGGGTTCCGATCCCAAGGGGGAGCCGTACCGCCCGGGTGATGTCGTCGCAGTCCCCGCGCCGGACGACGAGAGCGTCGACGACGAGGAGGAGTTCCGCGACCCGTACGGGGTAGCCAGCGACGGGCGCCAGGCTGATCAGATCTCGTCCCAGGTTCGCTACGTGCTCGAGGGAATCGTGGTCATCGGCAACAAGCGAACGAAGGCGCACACCGTTCGCAAATTCATTCCAGTGAAGCAGGGCGACTTCATGGACCCGGAGTCACCGGAGTTGGAGGCCACCGAGTGGCGACTGATGGGGACGGGTTGGTTCGACAGCGTAGACATCCGCCTCGAGCGCGGTGCGGAGCACGGCTACGTGGTGCTCGTCGTCGAAGTCAAAGAACGCAACACGGTCGTGATCGAGCAGTTGGTTGCAGGCCTATCCGAAGGTGTCGCCAAGACGACCGATAGCGGTCGCACGCTCTTCCCCTGGCTTGGCTTCAAGATCACCGAAACCAACCTTGCCGGCCTCGGCATTCGACTCTCAGGGACCGCGCTCCTGAGCGAGTTCCAGCAGGGCGGACGCCTGGATCTCCGGTACCCCAAGCTGATCAAGAGTGAGTACGGCATCCGGTTTGGAACGTTCTTCCTGAATGGACGGGAGTTCTACGGAAACAGCCCATTGGTGAGCGTGCCCTGCGGGGCGCCGACCTGTCCCGGCTCGTCGATCGTGTCGAACGCCGTGGTTCGCTATCGACGCGGCGGCTTCATGGTGGGCACCGGGAAGGATTTCACCAGCAAGCTGCGGTACAGCCTCGATTGGGTTGGCGACATCGTCAGCGTCCTCGACATTCCCGAGGCGGCTAGTGAGCAGCGAGGCAACGAGATCGCCCCGATCGACTTCGCGATTCAAGACGGCCGGAGCTTCGCTTCCTCGCTACGGTTCGCGCTGGTCTTCGACAAGCGGGATGATCCGGGGCTCACCAAGGAGGGCGTGATCTTTCGCGGGGTCGTCACCGCCGGCACACGTTTCCTCGGCGGCGACTACGACTTCCTCCAGCTCGAAGCATGGGTACGAAAGTGGTGGCGGCTCCCCTGGAACCACACGATCCGACTCGGTGCGTTTGGCGGCGCCGCCTTTGGCAACACTCCGTTCTTCTACCTCTTCCACATCTCCGACCTGACCGACCTGATCCCCTCGCGATTCCTCGAGATGCAGCTCGATGCACGTCCGGCACCGAATCTGCTGGGCACATCGATAGAGAACAACTACCTCGGTGAGCTCGCGTGGAGGATCGACATTGGTTACAACGTTCCCGTCTACGAACGAGTGCGCGACCGGGGCTTGCGTGAAGTCAATCTCTATACGCTGATCGGTGTGTTTGGGCTTGCCGACGTTCGAGACCCGAGCACCG
>JBGUEF010000342.1:0-3959 GCA_041821485.1 Deltaproteobacteria bacterium | reverse complement strand
TATGACAGCACATCCTTTGCCCATGAGCGACCTCCAGGGATTGTTCATGTGGTCGGGGCGGGCGGGCGCAAGGGTGAGTGGAAGCGGCAGTGACGGTGTCCGTGGCAGCGTCGGGGCCAGTGGCAGTGCCAGTGTCAGTGTCAGTGTCAGCGTCAGCGTCAGCGTCAGGGCCAGGGCCAGGGCCAGGGCCAGCGTCAGTGCCTGCGGTGGCGAGATGAACGCTCTTCTCACCATCGTCACCCTTGTTGCGTTTGCCGCCAACTCCCTGCTCTGCCGGATGGCTTTGGCGCCTGATCTGATCGACCCGGTGACGTTCACCGCCATTCGGCTTGGGAGCGGCGTTGCGGTTCTAGTGCCCCTCTCCTCGCTGATCTCCGAGCCTCGTCCTCGCGGTCGGTCTGTGGGGTCGTGGAAATCGAGCTTCGCGCTGTTCCTCTACGCGATGGCCTTCTCGCTTGCCTACGTCTCGCTGGAGACCGGGATGGGTGCGCTGATTCTCTTTGGCTCCGTGCAGGCGACGATGATCGGGGTTGGGCTTTGGCGCGGGGAACGACCTCGACTTCGGGAATGGGTGGGTCTGATCACCGCAATGGCTGGACTCGTCTACTTGGTATTGCCTGGCATCGCCGCGCCGGATCCGATCGGTGCGATGTTGATGGTTGCGTCGGGAGTCGGATGGGGAGTCTATTCATTACGCGGCAAGGGCAGCGCGGCGCCGGTGGCGGCCACGGCCGGCAACTTCGCGCGCACCCTCCCCTTTGCCGCCGTCGGCCTGTTCATCGCGTGGGGGTCGCTGCACGCGACACCACGTGGGGCGGCTTTGGCCGTCGTATCCGGGGCGGTCACCTCCGGGCTTGGTTACGTGATCTGGTACCTCGCGTTGCGCGGCCTGACCGCGACACGGGCCGCGATCGTGCAACTTGCCGTGCCGGTCATCGCGGCAGCGGGTGGGATTGTGGTCCTTGCCGAGGAGCCGACGGCGCGCCTTGCCATCGCGAGCATGTTGATTCTCGGCGGCGTCGGTGGTGCGGTTGCGGCGCACGGGCGCGCGGTCGACCCTTGCGACGATTTGCCGAAGCGGTGAATATCGCCTCGGAACGAGGCGATATGACCACAGGAACCGAGGAAGTCTGGCCGAGGGGCGTGCCGAGCGTGGGTCAACGTGCGGAGCGGACCCGCGCGGTGTTGAAACGCGACATCGAGCTCTTCACCGAAATCTCCGGCGACCGCAATCCGCTTCACTACGACGAAGTCTTGGCCAAGGAGACGCGTTTTGGTGGGATCGTCGTTCAAGGCGGGATCACCAGTGCGATCCTCAACGCCGTCGTGGCCGAGGATCTGCCGGGACCGGGGACCGTGTTCCTTCACGTGGATTGGAGCTTCAAAGCGCCGGTGCGGCCTGGGGATGAGATTACCGGACGAGTCGAGGTTCTCGAGGTGAGGACCGACAAGCCGATTACGAAGCTGAGGACCGAGGTGGTTCGGGACGACGGGACGGTGGTGCTCGAGGGGGAGGCGCTCTGTTACACGATGCCGTTGGGTGGGTGAGGAATACCGGGGCCGGGAGGCCGAGACCGTAACCGTGACCGGCAAAGCGACGGTGTCAGCGACGGCGACAGTGCGGGTGCCAGCGCCAGAGTCAGTGCCAGCGCCGGTGTGAGTGTCAGTGTCGGCGCGGGCGCCGGTGAGCTACCGTGTGTCTCGTGACGGGTTCGCATCAGGATCCCGGGCTGCTTGCTGAGGGGGTTGCCCGCTTCGTTCCCCCCGGTGTCGACCCCTCGACGCTTCCGCGCTCTTTCGCGCTGACCGAGCCAATGCCCGCGCGCGGCCCCGTGCCCGATGACTGGGCCACCGTTCCACAGTTCCAGCGCAGCTCCGAACACTTCGTCGCAATCATCCCCATCGAGGCCGACACCAGTCTCTACGGCACCGGGGAAGTCGCTGGCCCTCTCCTTCGCAACGGATTCGTCACCGAGGTTTGGGCGAAGCAGCCGTTTCGGATCGAAGACGACGGGACCGTCGTTCCGCACTACGACGAGCGCTCGAAGAGCCTCTACCAGGCACATCCATGGGTACTCGCGGTGCGGCGTGACGGAACTGCATTTGGGGTGCTAGCGGATACGACCTACCGGCTTGGCATCGACTTGCGCGAGGGGATTCGGCTGAGCTGCTCGGAGCCCTTCCCCGTCATCGTGATCGAGGGGGCTTCCCCCGGCGAACTGATTCAGCGCTTGGCCGTTCTCACCGGCCGGATCGAGCTGCCGCCTCACTGGTCGCTCGGCTATCACCAATGCCGCTTCTCATACCATCCCGACGCCCGCGTTCGTGAGCTAGCGCGTGAGTTTCGGAAGCGTGCGATCCCCTGCGACGTGCTCTGGATCGACATCCACTACATGGATGAATACAAGGTGTTCACCTTCGACCCGGAACGGTTCCCCGACCCTGCCGGCACCAATGACTACCTCCACGAACTGGGCTTCAAGTCGGTTTGGATTCTCGACCCGGCGGTCAAGGCAGAGGCAGGGTATCGGGTGTATGACGAGGGCGTTTCGGAGAGGCACTTCCTTCGTGATGCTGAGGGACACGAACACCGCGAGAGCACCTGGCCCGGCGAGGCAGCCTTCCCCGACTACACCCGCCCCGAGACGCGGGCCTGGTGGACGCGCCTCACGAGAGAGTTTCTGGGGCACGGGATGGACGGGGTCTGGGTCGACCTCAACGAGCCCTCCCCGATTCTGCCGCTCGGCGCGGAGCTTCCCGGGGACCTGGAGCATCGAGGCGGCGACGAGATGACGCCCGGAAGTCACGCCCGATACCACAACGTTTACGGCCTCTTGATGGCGAAAACTACAGACGACGCCATGCGTGCATCCCGGCCGGAGCGGCGCCCCTTCGTTCTTTCACGTTCGAGCTATATCGGAGGGCAGCGCTATGCGGCAACTTGGACCGGTGACAACGTCTCGAGCTGGAAGCACCTCCATTGGTCGGTGCCGATGGTGTTGAATCTCGGCCTGTCCGGGCAGCCGTTCAGCGGACCGGACATCGGCGGGTTCGCCCGGACGCCCTCGTCAGAGCTCTTCGCGCGCTGGATAGGCCTTGGAGCGTTCCTGCCTTTCTGCCGGACCCACAACTCGCTCGAAGGGGACCAGGAGCCCTGGTCGTTTGGGGCAGCGACCGAGAAGGTGTCCAGGGTCGCCCTCGAACGGCGCTATCGCTTGCTGCCCTATCTCTACACCGTGTTTCACGCAGCCGCGACGACGGGGCTCCCGGTCGCGCGCCCGTTGTTCTTTGCCGATCCCGCGGACCTCTCGCTCCGCGACGAAGATCACGCCTTCCTTCTGGGCGGCGACGTCCTGGTCCAGCCGCGGCTCTTGGAGGACGAGCGCCACGATCTCCCGATGCCCGCAGGCGAGTGGCGCCCCTTCACACTCGCCGGAGAAGACCCCGCGTCCGAGGTCGATCACCCGATCTTGCGCCTCCGTGAAGGCGCCATCATTCCGGTGGGCTCGGGCGGACAGACGACTGGGGAAGCCTTCGAGGGGCCCTTGACCCTACTGGTCTCCCTCGACGCCGTGGGACGGGCATCCGGCCACCTCTACGAAGACGCCGGCGAAGGCTTCGGCTATCGCGACGGAGACTACCTGCTTACGACCTACCAAGCGGCGCTGAGCGGCGGGTGTGTCGAGGTGAGAGTTGCACGGGAGGAAGGCGACCGGCCGCGTCCCGTTCGCGAGTTACACCTCGAGCTGCTGACATCCACCGGTGTCCTGCGTGCGAGCGGCACCGATGGCGAGTCCTTACTGGTTCAACTCTAATGCTGGTGTTGCTCGAGGACCCGCTTCGACAGCGGCCGGAGCAGCAAGCCGTAGAACATTTCCAAATACCGTCGCGTCTCGTCGCGTTCTAGCGAGGAAATGTATCGCCAGAAGCCGTAGATGCGTGACAATTTGAGAAGGGTC
>JBGUEF010000341.1:0-3989 GCA_041821485.1 Deltaproteobacteria bacterium | reverse complement strand
TCGTCTTTAGCGCGCGGAGCTTGGCGACGTATTTTGCGGGTTCCCAGTACATGACCTGGCTGTCGTTGAGGGATGTGCGGACGAGCATGGTGGGGTAAGGGTGCGCCCCGATGTTCGTGTACGGGCAGTACGCTTTGATGCGGGCGTATGCGTCGGGGTCGTTGGGGTTGCCCCACTCCTCGTACTCCCCGACCGTCAACGGAAGGGTGTCATCGAGCATGGTGTTGAGGACGTCGACGAATGGGACGAGCGTCACCACGGCGCCGAAGAGATCAGGCCGCAAATTGCTGACGGCGCCCATGAGCAAACCGCCGGCGCTTCCGCCCTGAATCGCCAGACGTTCGCTGGCCGTGTATCGCTTGGCGAGCAGATACTCGGCGACCGCGATGAAGTCCGTGAAGGAGTTCATCTTGTTCTCCATCCGCCCCTGGTCGTGCCACGGCTTGCCGAGCTCGCCGCCCCCGCGGATGTGCGCAATCGCGTAGATAAAGCCCCGATCGAGCAGGCTCACGCGGGAGTGTGAGAACCCCGTGGGGTACGGATAGCCGTAGGAGCCGTAGCCCACGAGCAGCATCGGAGCGGAGCCGTCCTTCGGCGTGCCTCTCTTGTAGACCACCGAGACTGGGATTCGGGTTCCGTCCTGGGCGGTCGCCCAAAGGCGCTCCGATTCATAGTCCGACGGATCGTAGCCCCCGAGCACCTCGATCTGCTTCACCAAGGTTCTCGACTTGGAGCGAACGTCGTAGTCGAACACCGAGTCTGGCGTCGTGAGCGACTCGTAGCGATAGCGATAGACGCCGGTCGCGAACTCCTCGTTGGTGCCTGGGTGAATCGAGTACACCGGCTCATCGATCGCGATACGATAGGAATCGCCGCCGGAAAACTGCGAGACGCGAAGATACGGAAGACCCGTCTCGCGCTCGAAGAGCACGTAGAAATCCTCGAACACGTCTACGCTTTCGAGCATCACGCCATCGCGATGCGCGATGAGTTCTTGCCAGGACCCGGGGCCGGGGTTGTCGACCGGCGCGCGAACGACCCGAAAGTTGCGTCCGCGGTCGTTGGTCCGGATCAAGAAGTCCCCGCCGCGGTGCGCAACGTCGTACTCGTGGTCCTGGCGGCGCTCCGCGACCACTCGCCACACGCCCGCCGGATCCGAGCCGGAGATGAACCCGATCTCGCTGGTCGTGTGACTGAAGGCGCCGCGAAAGACGTACTCCCCGCTCCGTGAGCGCCACACTGCCACCCGAAATCGCTCATCATCCTCTTGGAAGACCAGCGCGTCGGCACCTTTCGCGCCAAGCCGATGGCGCAGGACTTGATGTGGCCGTTTTGTCTCGTCGTCTACGGTGTAAAACAGTGTCTCATCGTCGCTCGCCCAGGCCGCTGACTTCACCTTCTGGATGCGCTCGGAGAGCAGCTCGCCCGATTGGAGATCCTTGATCTGAAGCGTGTAGTCGCGGAAGCCGGTCTCATCGAGGGAGAATGCGAGGTAGCGTCCGCTAGGCGACACCTCGTACACCCCGAGGGCGAGAAACGGCCGCCCCTCTGCGAGTGCGTTCATGTCGAGCAGCACATCCTCGGTCTCAGCTTTGCCTGACTCACGTCGGCAGTAGGTCCGATACTGCTTCCCCTCTTCAGTCCGGTGGTAGTACTCGAACTCGCCCTTGCGGTAGGGCGCGCTCTGGTCGGTCTCCTGAATGCGCCCGAGGATCTCGTCGTAGAGGGTCTTCTGCAGCGCAGCGGTAGGCGCCATCTGCTCCTCGGCGTACGCATTCTCCGCCTCGAGGTACGCGGTGACCTCCGCCGAGCCTTTTTCGCGAAGCCAGAAATAGTCATCGACCCGCGTGTCCCCGTGAAGGGTGACAGAGTGAGGATGAGCGGGGGCGATGGGCGGGGGCATTGGGGGAGGTTGGATTTCGGTGCTGGGCTTTGAAGTCCCGACGCAGCTTGTCAGGACGAGGGAGGCGAGGACAAGGAGGAAGGGCATTCGCGTAGGTGTAGCACCCCGTAGAGTCGGTGCTGCGCGTCGCCCACGGGGCGAAGGGGCCAGCGACAGTGTCAGCGGCAGTGTCAGCGGCAGTCCCAGTGTCAGCGGCAGTGACAGTGTCAGCGACAGAGGCAGTGGCAGCGACAGAGGCAGTGGCAGTGCCAGCGACGGTGAATTAGAAACGCCGGCGGGGTTTTCCTCGCCGGCGTTTTGTCCCTGTAAGCGTTGCCGCTTACTCTTTGATCTGTCGCCGGATCTTTCCCAGCGCCTGCTCCTGCAGCTGCCGGATTCGTTCGCGGGACAGGTTGTACTTGTCGCCGATTTCCTTGAGTGTGAGCTCGTCTTCGTCGTCGAGGCCGAAGCGCCAGCGGAGGATGCGGGCCTCCATGGGGGTCAGCGTGTCGAGGAGCCTGCGCACCTCGTCGCTCCACTTACGGGAGACGAGCTGCTCGTACGGCGTCGGCACGTTTTCCTCTTCGAGGAAGTCGATGAACTTGCGTCCGTCTTCATCGTTGACCGGACGGTCGAGCGAGAAAGGAGTCTCGGCCCAGTAGCCCTTGATCTTCTCGAGCTTCTCGGCAGCGATGCCGGTTTCCTTCTCGAGCTCTTCGGGCGTAGGCTCCATGCCGGTCCGGGTCGCGATGGCCTGGGTCGCACGCGCCACACGGTTGTACGTGTCGAGCATGTGCACCGGGATACGAACCGCACGGCCCTTGTCGGCGAGTGCGCGGCTGATCGCGTGGCGAATCCACCACGAAGCATAGGTGCTGAAGCGGTAACCACGGTTGTGGTCGAAGCGCTCGACGGCCTTCATCAGGCCGATGTTGCCCTCTTGGATGAGGTCGATGAGGGGCAGCCGGCCGCGATTGTAACGGCGCGCGATAGAAACGACGAGACGCAGGTTGGCGGCAACGAAGCGGTTCTTCGCTCGTTGCTGCGCTTTTTGCGCGCCACGCACGTGTTGCAGGTACCGCTTGAACGCTGGGGTCATGCGGACGTGATCGCCGACGATGTCACGCTCGTCTGCGAAGTCACCGGCCAGGCGGTGTACCGCGCGGTCCGACTCCTGAACGAACAGACGGTCGCTGTCGAGCTCGCGCATCTTGGTCGAGAGCTGGAGGCAGACGTCGTTCCAGCGGGTCTCCTGTCGCTTGCCGAGCTTCTCGGCCTTCGCGCTCTTGCAGAGCTTGCGGAGCGACGCGATTTCGGGGAGCGGCTGGTCCTGCACGCGCGCCTCGATGACGGCCGCCACGCTCTCGAAGCACGACGGATGGCTGAGCAGAGCTTCCCAGTAGGCGATTTCGAGCCGCTCGACTTGCTTCGCGGCCTCAATCTCCTCTTGGGGGGTGAGCACTCGATGGCCGATCATCTCCCGGAAGTAACGGGTGAGGGTCGAATCCCCGGCGCCCTGGCGCTCGAACTCCTTGAGAGCCTTCTCGCTCTCGACGCGAGCTTTCTCGAGCTGCTCCTTGCTGGGCTCTGCGGCTGCAGCGGGCTGCGCCGCCTGTCCGGGCTTCAGCGGGGCTTCAGCCTGCTTCTGAACCTCGGCCTCGGCCTTCGGTTCCGACTGCTTGGATACCTTGGCCCGCACCTGGCTCTTCCTTGTGGACTGTCTTGTCGCTGCCTGTCTTGCCATTTTGCCTCTCGCCTTCCGGTGGCGCCCCGCGATGTGTGGCACCCCGATTACTGGCTGAACACTCGAAACCGCCCGGCTCTTCCACCGAGCGTGAACCATCCGTTCGAGTCTGATGTGGATGCACGCACCGTGCCGGAATGCGGAGGGGGCGTGAAATCGTCTCTCGGACGGGTGGATCTGTATTGGGAGTGACTCGGACTATATGGGTCCTGAGCCGATGTTGGGAAGGGGTATTCGACATGTTTCTGCGGGGAAATTCCAGTGACAAGCCTGCTTGTTGCGAGTCACTGGAATCGATGCAGCAGCCCCTCGCTCCTGTCGTCGCCGCCCTGCCGGTCATCTTGGTTTCGGCTCTGGCCACCG
>JBGUEF010000340.1:0-3989 GCA_041821485.1 Deltaproteobacteria bacterium | reverse complement strand
CATCACGGCGCCGCGTTTGCAGCGGTCATCGGGCCCCTCGTCGAAGTGCCGGTCTTAATCGGACTCGTGAGCGTGGCGCTATGGATCCGCGGCAGGTACTTCGCCCAGCCACCCGTGCTAGAAACCTAACGCTATGAGCGACGACCCGAAGAGAGTTGCCGTCGTGACCGGCGCAAGCCGCGGCGTCGGAAAAGGAATTGCAATCGCCCTCGGTGCGGCAGGCGCGACCGTGTACGTCACTGGCCGAAGCAGCGAAGGCGGCAAAGACCATCCTCTCGGTGGAACGGTGCAGGGAACCGCGGAGGCCGTGACCCGAGCAGGCGGCAAGGGGATCGCCGTCTCGTGTGACCACTCCGACGACGAGCAGGTGCGTCAGTTGTTCGAGCGTGTGGGCGACGAGCAGCAACGTCTCGATATCCTGGTCAACAACGCCACCGCGGTGCCGAGAGAGCTCGCCAAGCCCGGCCCTTTTTGGAAGAAGTCCCTCGACCTGCTCCGTATTCTCGACGTTGGGCAGCGCTCACACTACGTCGCGAGCTATTTCGCGGCTCCACTACTGGTGCGCACGGGCGGGGGTCTCGTGGTGTTCACCTCCAGCTACGGGGCTCGATGCTACATGCACGGCCCGGCGTACGGCGCAGGGAAAGCCGGCGTCGACAAGATGGCGATGGACATGGCCGTGGACCTTCGTGAACTCGACGTCGCGGCGATGAGCCTCTGGCTCGGCTTCGTTCGAACGGAGCGCAATGAGCCCCTGTTCCAGCACCCAGACGCCATGAAGGGGCCGTACGGAAAGTTCCTCGCCAACGCCGAGAGCCCCGATCTCATCGGCCGTGTCGTCGAGGCACTGCACTGGGACCCGAAGCGAATGGAACGCTCAGGTCACGTCCTCATCGTGGCCGAGCTCGCCGAAGAATTCGGCATCCGCGAGGCTGACGGGCGGCAGCCCAAGTCGAACCGAGGCGTCCTGGGCGCACCGCCCGAACCCAGCCCCGTCGTAGTCCGCTAAGCGACCCGAGAGAACAGGTACAGCATCTCAGTTGCGATCTGCAGGCAGCGCTCGTCGTAGACTGCGGCCTCTTGAGGCGTCCCGTCGGCAACTTTGGGGTCGTCGTAACGAATCGGTGCCCGGAGGGCAGCACCAGAGACGACCGGACAGGCTTCATCTGCATCCGCGCAGGTCATGATCGCCACGAAGCCCTCGTTGGGATTCACGGGATCGTCGTATGTCTTCGAGAAGCACTCCCTCGCCGGTCCGCGTTCATCGAAGGTTACCAGGTAGCGCGGGTTCTCGCCTCCAGGCTTCTCGATGGTGAACCCCGCTTTCTCCATGACGCTCACGGCCCTTGGATTGAACGCGGTCACTTCCGTGCCGCCCGAGTACGCATGGATCCCGTCGATGCCAAAGTGCGCCGCGGCAGCCGCCGCCCAGAGCTGCCCCATCTGGCTCCGCCTCGAGTTGTGGGTGCAGATGAACGTGAGCTTTGCCGTCTCCCCTCTTCTGCGCTTCGACGAAATAAACCCCGCAACCTCTTCGAGAACCCGCTTCCGCTCTTCGGGAACGCCATCGATACACAACAGCGCACGATCGAGATACTGTTTGAGCCCGGCGTTCATTTGCTGCGTGCGTACCCCCATCGGAGCCGCGATGCGATGCTTTTGTTAGGTTTCCTGGCAGAAAGCATGTTCTCGACCCTCGATCAGAGAGTATTGCGGCCGGGGGCCCATCGCGGATATCGTCGTCGGTCCCAACCCCAGGAGGCCCCATGTATCTCGTCACCGGAGCCAGTGGCTTCATCGGTAAACACTTGCTCGATTCGCTCGTGCGTCGCGGGCAACCGATCCACTGCCTGGTTCGCCCAGCCTCGGTAGGCGGCTTTCGGGACCTGATCGACAAGCGATGGCCGGCGTCGAGCTCGCAGATCGTCATCGTGGAAGGCGACGTCGGATCGCCGAACTGCGGGCTATCCGCGAAAGCGATCAAGGAGCTCCGCGACAAGGTGGACCACGTGTTCCACCTGGCTGCGCTCTACGACATGACGGCGGGCATGGAGGAGAGTCAGAAAGCCAATGTTGAAGGTACGCGCAACGCCTGCCGGCTCGCCGAGGCCCTCGAGGCAACTCTGCACTACGCGAGCTCGACCGCGGTTGCCGGAGACTACAAGGGCTTCTTCCGCGAAGACATGTTCGACGAGGGGCAGAAGCACAAGAGCGCCTACTTCCGAACCAAGTTCCTCGCCGAGAAACTAGTGCGCGACGAATGCCAAACTCTCTATCGCATCTACCGTCCCGGCGCCGTCGTCGGCTCCTCGGTCGACGGTGAGGCCGACAAGATCGACGGCATCTACTTTGCGTTCAAACTGATTCAACGGATGCGCCGGATGCTTCCCAGTTGGGTTCCCCTGGTCGGCTTCGAAGGTTCGGAGCTGCACGTGGTGCCAGTGGACTACGTCGCCCGAGCCATGGACGCGATCGCACACGTCGAAGCTCCGACCAGCAATACGTTCCACCTCACGGACCCAAAGCCGAAGAGCTTCGGAGACGCGCTCAACCTCCTCTGCGAAGCCGCGCACGCGCCCCGCTTCGACATGCGAATCGATCCGCGGGTCCTCAAGCTGGTGCCGCCCGGCATCACCGCTCTGCTAGGCGCGATGCCGGCCGTGAAGACTGCCCGCCGCGAGGTGCTGGCAGATATCGGCATCCCCGAAGCCGTCCTCCCGTACGTGAACTGGCGATCCTCGTTCGACACCCGCGAGACCGAAGCCGCGCTAGCGAGGACCGACATCCAGTGCCCTCCCTTCGAGGAATACGCCTGGAAGATCTGGGACTACTGGGAGCGCCACATGGATCCCGACCTGTTCCAAGATCGCACACTGCGCGGACGAATCGCGGGCAAGGTCGCCATGGTGACCGGGGCGTCGAGTGGAATTGGCGAAGCCTTGGCCATTCGACTGGCGGAGGCGGGCGCGAAAGTGCTTCTGGTGGCCCGGTCCCGGGAGAAGCTCGAAGCGGTCCAGCAAACGATCGACGGTCGCGGGGGCGAATCTCTCATCCACACCTGCGACCTGTCGAGCCCTGAGGATGCGGACCGCCTCGTGCGCGAGGTGCTCGAGCAGCACGGACACGTCGACCTGCTCGTCAACAACGCCGGACGCTCGATACGCCGAGGCGTTTCACATTCGTACGACCGCTATCACGACTTCGAACGCACGATGTCCCTCAACTACTTTGGATCACTCAAGTTGATCTTGGGGCTCCTGCCCACCATGCGGGAGCGCAAGGATGGCCAGATCGTCAACATCTCCAGCATCGGCGTCCAGACCAACGCGCCGAGGTTCAGCGCGTACGTGGCCAGCAAGGCGGCGCTCGACGCGTTCAGCCGATCGATCGCCAGCGAGGTCGTCGCGGATGGCATTTGCATCACGACGATTTACATGCCGCTGGTGCGCACGCCCATGATCGCCCCAACGAAGATGTACGAAGCGGTTCCGACTCGGTCGCCCGACGAAGCCGTCGACATGATCGTCGACGGGATCGTCAACCGCAAGAAGCGTGTCGCAACCCGCCTAGGCCTCTTCGGCGAGGTCAGCTACGCGATCGCACCGAAGCTGATCGACCGGGTGCTCAACACCGGATTCCGCCTGTTCCCCGACTCACCACGCAAGGGTAAGGAAGGCGAGCAGAGGCCGCCGGGAGCCGAGGCAGTGGCGTTCGCGCACATCATGCAGGGGATTCACTGGTAGGCGGCTCCATCATGGCGTAGGCCGTTCATGTAGACCCTCATGGAGCGGCCGACGAACGAGCTATTTGAAGCGACTGCCATGCCGGACCGAGATTGGTGGCAGGCGCTCTGGCCCGACCCGAAACGCGTCCTCACGGACATAGGCATCCGCCGAGGGATGCATGTCATCGACCTATGCTGCGGCGACGGTTACTTCACCGCCCCGCTGGCGCAACTGCTTGGGGATGGGACCGTGGTCGCGGTCGAG
>JBGUEF010000339.1:0-3993 GCA_041821485.1 Deltaproteobacteria bacterium | reverse complement strand
ATGCGTTTCTTCAGCAGGGGCAGCTCAAGGAGGCGGTGAATTCGTATATCCAGGCGCTGCGTGCGCAACCGTCCGACGAGGATGCCAAGCGGAACCGTGGGGACGAGCAGCAGGATGTCGAGCCCGACTTCCCAGTCATAGTCTCCGGCGAGCAGGAAGCGCGCGACCAGGATGAGGTTGAGGACGATCCACACCATGCTGAGCGTGCTGCGAAACGCCTTCTTCGTGAGCCCCTCGCGCCCGATGGCGTAGACCAGCATCGGGCCGCCCGAGGCGTAGATGCCGTGAATGACGCCTGCGCCGAGAAGTGCCGCCACCGAAGCGGACCTCGAGATCGGCTTGTCGAGAGCCGAGCTCCCCGATCGAAGATGCCTCAGATCCCGAGCCGACAATGCCAGGACCATCAAGCCGAACGCGAGCCCGAGCCATGGCCCTCCGACCTTGGTGAGAAGGAGGAAGGCGAACCCCATCCCCAGAGTCATCAAAGGCAACACCTGCTTGAGGAGCAAGCCCCAATCGATGCCATCGCGATGCCGAATGACGATGTAGCCGGTTTGGAGGAACGACAGCGGGACCATCAGCCGAATGACTTCCTCGAGGCCGATCAACTGGGCCCCGAGAGTCACGCAGACCAACATCGCCCCGAACCCGGTCGCCGTCTGGACGGTATAAGCGGCGACGACTACCAGTGCGAAAGCAAGGAATGCGAGCTCGATCGTCACGTCGGGATTCCGGTGCTGAGGTTCCTACAGGGTTTGCCTGCATTCGTACAGGTTGGTGTTTCGGCCGGGTCTGTGGCACCCATACGCCCATGGATCTGACGTTCACCGAAGAAGAGGAGGCATTTCGTCGGGAGGTCCGCGCCTGGATTCAGGACGCGATGCCCGAGGATATGCGCGCGAGGGCAGAAGGGGCTGGCGGCTTCACCCCCGAGGACTCAGCCAACTGGCACAGAATTCTCTACAAGAAGGGTTGGGTTGCGCCGCATTGGCCGAAGGAAGTGGGCGGCACGGGCTGGGATGCCGCCAGGCGCTTCATCTTCAACGAGGAGATGGAGCTTTCCGGTGCACCGCAGCTTTCCGTGTTTGGTCTTTCGATGGTCGGCCCGCTGATCATCAGCTTTGGAACCGATGAGCAGAAGAGGCGATTCCTTCCGAAGATCCTGAGCGCCGAGGAGTTCTGGTGCCAGGGGTACTCCGAGCCCGGTTCCGGAAGCGATCTCGCGTCGTTGCGGACGACTGCCGAGGATGCGGGCGACCACCTCATCGTCAACGGACAGAAGACCTGGACGTCGTACGCACAGTACTCCGACTGGATCTTCTGCCTCGTGCGCACGGACCCCTCGGCGAAGAAGCAAGCGGGGATCACGTTCGTTTTGATTGACCTCAAGAGCCCCGGCATCGACGTCAAGCCCATGTTGACGCTCGGTCACACACCTGCCTTCTGCGACACCTTCTTCGATAACGTGAAGGTTCCGAAAGAGAACGTGGTGGGCGGCATCAACCAGGGCTGGACGATGGCCAAAGCGCTGCTCGGCCACGAGCGCACGATGCTCGCGATGATTGGCCCAAGCCGCAACGTGCTGCAGAAGGTGAAGCGGATGGCTGCAACGAAGACGGTCAACGGGCGCCCGATGCTCGAAGATCCGGTTTGGCGAGCGAAGATCGCGCGTCTCGAAATGCGCTTTCGCGCGCACCTGATGGTGAGCTATCGCGCGCTCGCCGATCAGCAAAAGGGTAAGCTGCCCGGCCCCGAGTCTTCGATCTTGAAGCTCGTGGGCACCAAGCTCATCCAGGAGCTCACTGAGCTTGCGATGGAAGTCATGGGGGAGGGCTCGCTCACCTGGCACAACGAGGGGGTCTGCCCGCCGATCGAAGAATCGATCGGTCCTTACTTCTGCTACGAACGGGCGGCCACGATCTACGGCGGCTCCAACGAAATTCAGCGCAACGTCATCGCGAAGATGATCCTCCAGCTGCCGAGCAGCTGAACGGCGACCCCGACTCAGGAGTGATTCCAAAATGGACTTTGAGCTCGATCAAGATCAAGAAATGCTCGCCAAGACGGTGGCCGACTTTGCCAAGAACGAGTCGCCCGTCGAACGGTTCCGCAAGCTTCGCGACGACGACGTTGGTTGGGACGCCGGGGTTTGGCGAAAAATGGGCGAGCTCGGTTGGATCGGTGTTCCGTTCGCCGAATCCGTCGGTGGCTTTGGCGGCAGCTTCGTTGAATGCGCCCTCGTCTTGGAGAATCTCGCGCCCACGCTCGTTCCCGAGCCCTACCTGGCTTCCGTCGTCCTTGGCGGAATGACGCTGGCGCGCGCGGGCAACGCTGCACAGCACGACACGTATCTAACACCGATGATCGAGGGCGAAACGACGTTGGCCCTTGCGCACTCCGAGGCCCAAAGCCGCTACGACGTCAGCTCGGTCGAGACCAGGGCTACACCGGATGGCAGCGGTGGGTACAAGCTCTCGGGAGAGAAGGTTTGGGTGCTCAACGGACACCATGCCGACCACTTGATCGTCTCGGCCAACGCGCCCGGGGGCGTGACGCTATTTGTCGTGCCCAGGGAGACCGAAGGCGTAAACGTGACGGTCGCCAAGACGATCGATGGACAGAAGGCTGCCTTCATCAAGCTCGATGACGTGCGCATTTCCGACGAAGCGCGACTTGGGGAGGAAGGCTCCGGAGCCGCCGTGCTCGACCGCACGATGGACTACGCGGCTGCCGCCGCAGTGGCGGAGGGCGTTGGGATCGCGACGACCATGCTTCACATGACGGTCGAGTACCTCGGCACGCGAGAGCAGTTCGGGGTGAAGATCGGCTCGTTCCAAGCGCTCCAGCACCGCGCGGTCGACATGTACGCCGAAACCGAGCTCCTTCGTTCGATCTCGATGGCCTCTACCGTTCGTGCCGACGAAGATGACCCCTCCGTGCGCCGCGGAGACATCTCCGCCGCGAAGTATCAGCTGGCCACCGGCGGGATCTGGGTCGCCCAGCAGTCGCTGCAACTGCACGGCGGCATCGGTGTCACCGACGAGCACGATATCGGTCTCTACTTCAAGCGGATGTACGCACTCAACGCACTCTTCGGCGACCAGGAGCATCACGTCGCCCGTTTTGCCAGCGACGCGGCCTTCGCCGAGGCGCCGGCTTGAACGCTAGTCGGCCTGCAAGGTGTCGGCGAGGCGCAGCATCGGGCTTTGATCAACGCGTAGAATGCCCTGCTGCGGACGATCGAGATCGAGAGCCAGACAGAACACGACGCCGAACGCAACGATGAGCGGAATCATCGCCATGGTCCTTCGCGAACCGGCGAGCGACGCCTGGTAGCCCATCGTGATCATGCCCAGAGCGGTGACGAACGCGAGACTGACCCACACGAAGATGGGCACATGGTCGTGGACGCCCATGGTGACTCGCTCCGCATGCACGTTCTTCAGGTTGCTCAACGCGTCCATGTAGAACCGGACGTTCGTATGCTCCCGATGCGCGACCGCTTGCAGCCACAGCTCGTGCTGAATCTCTTCCGACCGGCGGATGATCAACTCTAGCGGCAGGTCGGGTTGGGAGAAGGTATCGAACGCCCGGATTTGAGCATACTCGGCCAGATTCTCGTGCGCGGACTTCGTGGCTTCGGGCGGCAAGAGCATCGCCCGGTCGTAGGCCATTTGAATCGCTTTGACGTCTTCGCGGACCAGCGCCTTTCGCCCGCTGTGCTTGGTGTGGGCCATGTTGAACGCCATCGCCAAACTGAAGGCGAGCAGCCCGAGTGTGGCCGCAACGACCGAACCCACGGGCGCATCGTGCTCTCGATCGTCGCGCCGCGCTTCGCGCGTGCCTAGCCACCGGCCGAGCGAAAAGGCGAGCCACGATGCGAACACCGCCAAGCCGAGAACCCCGACGAATCCCGCGATGGCACTCAACGCTACGGTGCTTCCGTCTGGGCCGTCTCTGGCGCCGCCTCGTCCGCTGCCTCCGTCTCGCTCT
>JBGUEF010000338.1:0-3998 GCA_041821485.1 Deltaproteobacteria bacterium | reverse complement strand
GTGAGCTACGATCACCGCCTGCAGACGGCCACCGGGGTACTCGAACACGACCTTGAAGCTGTGGTCGTGCTCCTCGGCCAACTTGTAGCTGGACCGCGCGTGATCCTTGATGTCGGTCCACGTCGGCACGGGTCGGTCGTTGTATCATAGGGGCCCGAAAAAAGGCGCTCGAATCCGCGTCCGTTGCGCGTACACTTCCCGACATGTTTGAGCGCCTAGCCTCGCCGTCGTGGCGGTCTTCGGTCATCGCGGAGCTTCGTTTCGGCCCCAAGGCATTACGAGGGACCGTCCCGTGGTTGCTTCGCACGCAGCTGAGACAGATCGACAGCCTCCTGCAAGTGGCCTTGAAGAACGCTGCTGAGGCGCCGCACGACCTCGCCTACGAGATGGAGCACGAGCATCTCACCTGGTCGGAGCTCGCCAACGCCACGTCACGGGTCGCACACGTACTCGCGGCCGCGGGCGTCAAACGGGGGGACGTGGTCGCTCTTTTCGCAGAGAACTCCCCTTTCTACATCGCCTCGGTGCTCGGCATGACGCGCGTCGGCGCAACCGCAGCGTTGGTCAACACCAATCTACGCGGGCGACCCCTCACGCATGCTGTCGAGGTCTCCAAAGCGCGGGTGGTTCTGGTGAGTCATACGCTCGAGTCGGGGCTTCGCGAATGCGAAGAGCTCTGTCAGTCCCTCGATCGCATCCTCACCTTCGACGACAACCCGTACGCAGGCCTTCTCGCGAACACGCCCGCCACGCCCTACCCACAGGCGCGGGTCCAGGCCGAGGACGATTTCATTTACATCTATACGTCTGGGACGACCGGGCTCCCCAAGCCCTGCCGCGTCTCGCATGCACGGGCGATTCTCGCCGGCGCCGGGTTTGGGCCGCTGATGTACGACTTCCGTCCGGGGGACAAGCTCTATTGCGTGCTTCCTCTCTATCACGCGAACGGTCTTCTGTTGGGCGTGTCAGCGGCGATGCTTGCGCGCGTTCCGATGGCCATGCGCCGGTCTTTCAGCGCGAGCGCTTTTTGGGACGATGTGCATCGATACAAAGCCACCGCGATTCTCTACATCGGTGAGCTCTGCCGTTATCTGGTCAACTCGCCCCCGCATCCAAAGGAGCTGCCCAACCCCGTGCGTGTGGCTGTCGGCAATGGACTTCGTCCAGATATCTGGCCGAGGTTCAAAGCGCGGTTCGGCATCGAGAGCATTCGCGAGTTCTACGGCGCCACCGAGGCGCCCGGCTTCATCGCGAACATCAGCGGGCGTGAAGGGTCGGTGGGGCGCATGCCGCTTGGGGGGCTCGCGGGATGGTTGCGCATCATCCAGTACGACGTTGACCTCGACCAGCACCTTCGCGACTCGCGCGGGTTTTGTATCCCGTGCGCTGACGACGAGGTGGGCGAGTTACTGATCCGCGTGCCAAAGATTGCAGCAGGCGGGCTCGAGTATCGCGGCTACACGGATGAATCCGCAACGGAGAAGAAGCTCCTACGCAACGTATTCAAGAAGGGCGACCAGTACTTCCGCTCGGGCGACCTCCTCCGCCGCGACGCCGACGGTTTCTACTACTTCGTCGATCGAATCGGCGACACCTTCCGGTGGAAGGGTGAGAACGTGTCCACCGCGGAAGTCGCGGACGTCATCACCCACAACGATGGCATTGAGCAGGCCACGGTCATCGGCGTGCCCGTTCCCAACATGGAGGGCCAGGCCGGGCTAGCCGCGGTCGTTCCCTCGGGCGAGTTCGACCCTGACCGATTCTGGCGCGCTGTGTCGGATCTTCCGGCCTACGCCCAACCGCGCTTCGTGCGTGTCATGGACGGACTGGCAACGACCGGAACCTTCAAGATTCAGAAGAACGATTTGAAGAAGGAAGGCGTCGACCCCTCATCGGTCGCCGACCCCCTCTATGTTCGCACCAAGGCCGGTTATGAGCTGCTCAACGAAGAACGCTGGCTCGACGTGAAGGAAGGTCGCCTCAAACTCTGATGCCGGCGCCTTGCAACGCCTTCTGAATGACCGCCAGGTCTTCGGGCGCGTAGTCGAGTGCGAGCGCGGCGTCCTGTGCTTTGTCGGTCATCTTCTTCCAGGTCTTTTGCAGAATGGGGGTGAGCTTTGCCTCGTCGTGTTTCGGCGCGAAGTCGTGGAAGTAGTGCTCGAGGAAGACGAGACAGATGACGTCTTCCATGAGCTGCACATCGGGGTCCGTCTGCAGACCGCGCTTACGCAGTAGTGTTTGCACGCGCTCAATCGCTTCGGCGTCATAGCCCACGTCGCCCATGATCTCGCCGGCGATCTCGGCGTGCCGCTTGTAGAGATCGGTGCGCCACTTCAAGTACCCGGCCCGGCCCTCAGGATAAGTATCGCGCGGCACCTCCCATCGCCGGATGTGCTGAGCTCGTGCAGCGAGCTTGACCGTTTCGGGCGCGTCGGGCGCGAAGACCGCCAAGCGCGCGGACATGCGTTGCCCGTAGACGAGCTCCTTCGGCATAGGTTGACCGTTTACCATTTCGGTAATCCGATCCTCGGCATTCGCCTCATCGAAGCGGCGGAGTGCATCATCCAGGCGCGACACAATCCGGATTTTACCACACTGGCACTGACGCTGGCACTGGGGGCCGTGACACCGCGTCTCGTTGCCCTATAATCGGTCGACCGATGTCCCCCTTCCGCCGCCGAACCAACGGTCTGCGTCGCGAACGCATGGAAGCCTCCGTACGGTTTTCCGATGGAACCTTTCGCAACACCACAGGTGTAGGTCCGAGCCTCAAGAAGGGCACTACGTTCCCGGTCATGCGCGAATTTCTGCGCGGAGGTGGCAGGCGCTTCCCAATTGCACCTCTGCCGTCCGTAAGCCCCCTCGACGTCTGGGCGAAGCCCGCCGATACCGGCCTGCGAGCCACTTGGCTGGGTCATTCGACCTTGCTGCTCGAGATCGACGGCGTGCGCGTGCTCACCGACCCGGTGTGGAGTCGTCGTGTGTCTCCCAGCCGTCTCGTCGGCCCGAAGCGCTTTCAGCCTGTTCCAGTTCCCATTTCCAACTTGCCGCCACTCGACGCCGTGATCATCTCACACGACCACTACGACCACCTGGACTACGCCAGCATCGTCGAGCTGATTCGCCACCACGTTCCGTTCTACACCTCGCTCGGCGTGGGCGCACATCTCGAAGCCTGGGGCGTCCCACCCGAGCGCATCACCGAGCTCGACTGGTGGGAAAGCGTCGAGCTTCCAAACAAGGACTTCCGCATCACTGCTGCGCCGTCTCAGCACTTCTCGGGACGCGCGGCTGCCGATCGCAATCGCACGCTCTGGTCCTCCTTCGCGCTGCGTGGCCCACGACACGGCGTGTTCTTCAGCGGTGACACAGGCCTCACCCCGGAGTACGAAGAAATCGCCCGTCGCCTAGGCCCCTTCGATCTCGTCATGCTCGAGGTCGGAGCCTTTCATCCCGCCTGGGGGCACATTCACCTCGGCCCAGACAACGCGCTCGAGGCCCTGAAGCTCCTCGGCGGCGGCAGCTTCTTGCCCGTCCACTGGGGAACCTTCGACCTCGGGATTCACGACTGGGACGAGCCCGCGGAACGCCTCATCGAATTGGCGCCGAGCCTCGATAGCCCGTTGCTCATGCCAATGCTGGGGGCGCCCATCGAGCCTTCACGAGTAGAAGGTGTCGAAACCTGGTGGCGCACGATCTCCGCCCTCGAACGCATCGAACCGCTGGAGGAAGAGGCGCCTGAGCGCCTGATCCCCATTGGCGACCCCATCGACTGAGCGACGCGCGCGTCCTGCTTGGGCACTGGCAAGAGGGTTGAGGTTGGGCGTATAAGTCAGGGAGACGCGATAGGAGGTCCCCATGCCGACAGCGACGCTTCTCACGACGACCGTGTTCACGTCTGTCGTTGCGGTGTTGGGGTGTGGGGCACCCGCGGTCGAGGAGCCGGTCCCGTCTCGCAAGACGATCGAGCGGACGACCATCATCCGAACGCCGCCTCG
>JBGUEF010000337.1:0-4010 GCA_041821485.1 Deltaproteobacteria bacterium | reverse complement strand
GGCGCAGGCGGCAGTCGCGGACGACCGTCCAAGCTTCATCCGTGTGCGCACCATCATCGGCGATCCTTCGCCCAACAAGCGCAACACGTCCGGAGCCCACGGTGCGCCGCTCGGTGAAGACGAGATCATCGCGACCAAGCAGATCATGGAGTGGCCAACCGAGCCGTTCTTCGTGCCCGACGAGCTCGCAGCGGCCGCGGAAGCGATCCGGGAGCGCGGCGCGAAAGGCCACGGGGCATGGGAGGCGCGTCTTGCCGGATACCGGGCGGAGTTCCCGGAGGCGGCGAGCGAGCTCGATGTGGCGTTGGCTGGGGAGCTGCCCGAGGGTTGGGATGCAGACCTACCAATCTTTGATGCCGACCCGAAGGGGACCGCGACGCGCAAAGCGAGCGGTGCCGTGCTCAACGCGCTGGCTGCGAAGATCGGCGGGCTGGTCGGTGGCTCGGCCGATCTGGCAGGCTCGAACAACAGCCACCTCAAGGGCCTGGCCAGCTTCCTACCGGGGGCGGACGGCATTCCGCGCAACATGGACTGGGGCATCCGGGAGCACGGAATGGGCGCCGCGATGAACGGCATGGCGCTTCATGGCGGCGTGATCCCGTTCGGAGCAACATTCCTCGTATTCAGCGACTACATGCGGCCCTCGGTTCGGCTCGCCGCGCTGATGAAGCTCCACACCCGTTACATCTATACGCACGACAGCATCGGCCTCGGCGAAGACGGGCCGACGCACCAGCCCGTGGAGCACCTGGCGGCGCTGCGCGCGATTCCACAGCTTGCAGTGTTTCGGCCCGCAGATGCCAACGAGGTTCGCGAGTGCTGGAAGGCCGCCCTGCGCTGGGACGGACCGGCGGCGCTGGCGTTGACGCGGCAGAACGTGCCGGTGCTCGATCGGACCGCGTTGGCGAGCGCAGCAAAGGCCGCCCGCGGCGCGTACACCTTGCGTGAGGCTGGCGGCGGTGGCCCTGACGTCATTCTCGTTGCGACCGGCAGCGAGATTGAGATTGCGCTTGCCGCTGCAGACGTGCTCGAGCAGGAGGGCGCCGCCGTACGTGTGGTCAGCATGCCGTGCTGGGAGCTCTTCGAACAGCAAGACGAAAGCTACCAGCAAGAGGTCCTTCCACGCGGCGTCGCCGCCAAGGTCGTCGTCGAAGCCGGCATTCGCCAAGGCTGGGACCGTTGGGTCGGCAACGACGCCGCGTTTGTCACCATCGATCGGTTCGGCGCATCGGCGCCGTACAAGGTGCTCTACGAGAAGTATGGCATCACGGTCGAACGCGTCGTCGCCGAAGCGCAACGCTTGCTGTCTTAACTGACCGCTGCGATGGCTGCGTCGTAGTCAGGCTCTTGGACGATATCGGCGACGAGCTCGGTGTGAACAACGCGGTTGTTCTCGTCGACGACCACGATCGCGCGGGCGGCGAGGTCCTTCATGGCCCCGTCCACCATTTTGACGCCGTAGTCATCGAGGAAGCTTCCGCGGAAAGTCGAGAGTGGGACCACACCCTCCAAGCCTTCGGCGACACAGAAACGCTTCTGTGCGAATGGTAGGTCAGGGCTGATGACGAGCACGACGACGTCGTCGAGACTTGCAGCGCGTTCGTTGAAGGAGCGCGCCACCGTTTGGCAGACCGGCGTATCGTAGCTCGGGTTGATCGTGAGGATCTTCTTCTTCCCTTCGAAGCTGCCCAGTGTATTTTCGCTGAGGTCAGCTCCGATGAGGAGGAAGTCCGGGGCGGCGCTGCCGTTGGCGGGCAGGTCGCTGTTGGTTTGAACCGGGGTTCCCTTGAGCGCGGTGGTAGCCATGATTCTCCTTCTGAGGCACGAGTAGGCCGCTTCTATAGGGACCTTGCCCCAAAATTCCAAGCGGTTGCGAGCGAAAAAGAAATTCATTATCAGTAGTGGATGAGGCCCTCTCTCGCCGATCTGCCCCTGGGGCAACACGCCGAGATCGCGTCGATCGACTGTGAACGCGGTTTATCGCGGCGCTTGATGGAGATGGGCCTTCTCCCGGGCACCCGTATTCGGGTGGTCCGGGTGGCGCCACTCGGCGACCCGATCGAGCTGCGGGTGCGCAACTATTCCTTGTCGCTGCGTCGCGCCGAAGCAGCCAAGATCGCCGTGAGCCCCGAGGAAGCGGTGTGAGCGGCAGCGCGGCCCTCCCGCAGGTGCTGATCGCCGGCAATCCCAACTGCGGAAAGAGCACGCTCTTCAACGCCCTGTCTGGCGGCAGTGCCCACGTCGGGAACTACCCAGGCGTGACGGTCGACCGGACCAGCGCGCGCTTGCGGCTCGGTGAGCAGGAGATCGAGCTCGTCGACGTGCCGGGTATGTACAGCCTGACGGCGAGCTCTCCCGAAGAGCAGCTCGCGGTCAACGCCCTGACCGAAGCGGATACGCGGGCAGTCATCTGCGTCGTGGACGCGACGACCTTGCAGCGAGGCCTCTACTTGGCGTTGCAGCTCATCGAGTCGGGCGTCTCGGTCGTCATCGCGCTCAACATGATGGATTCGGCGGAACGTATTGGGCTCCGCATCGACACCGAACGATTGTCGCAGCTCTTTGGCTCCCCCGTCATTCCCGTCGTCGCCACCAAGCGGCGCGGCTTGGATGCTCTGCTCGCGGCGCTCGACGAGGCGCTAGAGCCAGACAGCGGCGGGAAAAAAGCAAATGTGACCTACCCGCCCGAGCTCGAAGCCGACGTGGCGAAGCTCGTTCCCGTCGTCGCTCAATGGCGTTCCGGAACGGCCCCGAGCCAGCTCCGCGTGGTCGCACTTTGGTGCCTTCTTTCTCTGGGGGACGACAGTCTTCGCGGAGTCCCCGACGATGTGCGGAAGGCCGTGCACGGCATTCGCGAGGCCGCCATAGCCCAGGGCCGCAACCTCGACCTCGAGATCATCTCTTCTCGGTATGTTTGGCTGGACGATGCCCTAGGTCAGGCGTGCTCTGCGCACGACCCTCGTCCTTCGTGGAGCGAGCGGATTGACCGCGTGCTGACGCACCCGATCGTCGGGCTGGTCATCTTTGCGGTCGTGATGCTCGGGATCTTCGAAGCGCTCTTCGCGGGGGCCGAGCCCTTGATCAGCGCAATCGAGAGCCTGACCGGGTTTATGCAGGCGCAGGCCGCCGCGATTCTCCCTCCGGGAGTGTTCCAGGATCTGGTCGTCGAGGGCATCATCGCGGGGGTTGGCAACGTCATCGTGTTCGCCCCTCAGATCCTGATGCTCTTCCTCTTCATCGGGTTCCTCGAAGATTCTGGGTACCTCGCACGCGTCGCGTTCGTGATCGATCGCGTGATGAGGGGAGTGGGACTGCACGGAAAAGCGTTTGTCCCGCTGCTGTCCGGCTTCGCCTGCGCGATTCCCGCCGTCATGGCCACGCGCACCATTGAACGCCGTCGAGACCGCCTGGTGACGATGTTGGCGCTTCCTCTGATGTCTTGCAGTGCGCGTCTCCCCGTCTACATCCTGGTCGTCGGCACGGTCTTCGCGGGACAGTCACTCGGTTGGTTCAGTGCTGGGGCCGTCGCCCTATTCTCGATGTACACATTGTCGGTGCTGGTGACGCTTGCCGCCGCTGCGGTCATCCGCCGCACCGTGCTTCCTGGCCCGGCGCCTACGTTCGTGCTCGAAATGCCTCCTTACCGCTGGCCCTCGGCGCCAATCCTGTGGCTCAACGCCTGGCGCCGGTTGCGCATCTTTCTCGTCGATGCGGGGACGATCATCTTGGCGATGACCATCCTTCTTTGGGCCCTGCTTTCGTTCCCGAAGTCGGCTGACGTCACCGAGCACTATACGGCTGAGCGCGCGCGTGTGGAGCAGATGGCGGGGTCGGACTTGGAAAAGGCCGAGGCGCTTCGGTCCATCGACTCGCAAGAAGCGGCCGATCAGCTCGCCAACAGCCTCGGTGGGAGGTTCGGCCATGCCATCGAGCCGGCGATCAGGCCCATCGGCTTCGACTGGCAAATCGGAGTGGGGATCATCGGTGCGTTTGCTGCGCGTGAGGTGTTC
>JBGUEF010000336.1:0-4014 GCA_041821485.1 Deltaproteobacteria bacterium | reverse complement strand
CTCGGTCCCGATGCTGATCCTCTTCATGGGCTCGTTGGGCGGCTTCATGGCTGGAGGTATCCTTGGGTTGTTCGTCGGCGCGGTGATTCTCTCGCTTGGGTACACGGTGTTCATGGCCTGGGTCGACGATGCCCATATCGACGATGACGACGAGGCCACCGCGGCAACGGAAACCCCGTAACAATGCAAGCATGGAAGCTCCGAGGCGACTTGGCGACGCTCTAGGGTCAGTGCAGAAGCCGGACGCGGATCGTCGCCGGGATCGCTCGGAGCTCGTCTAGCAAGGGGCCGGCGTCATCGAGCTCGATGTCCATGACGACGTAGCCGACG
The DNA here is from genome assembly GCA_041821485.1 of Deltaproteobacteria bacterium. Classification (GTDB taxonomy): domain Bacteria; phylum Myxococcota_A; class Polyangia; order Polyangiales; family Houyiibacteriaceae; genus SG8-38. Next base: position 3,684 of record JBGUEF010000336.1, on the reverse strand, counting down.
TCCGCTTGGGTCTCGAGGTATTGCGCCGCCACGTTGACCCCGCGCGTCGAGAAGACTCGGTTTATCTGCTCCATCACGCCGGGCTCGTTCCGGTGGATATGCAGGATGCGCCGGCGATTCTCGTGATCGGGAATGGCGACTTGCGGGAAGTTCACTGCCGAAACCGTGGAACCGTTGTCGTTGTACTTGACCAGCTTCGCAACGACCTCGCGTGCGATGTTGTACTGCGCTTCTTCGGTGGCCCCGCCGATGTGCGGCGTGAGAATCACATTGTCGAATTCGCGAAGAGGCGACTCGAACGTCTCCTGATTGGATTTCGGCTCTAAAGGAAACACGTCGATCGCCGCGCCACCGATGTGCCCCGTCTCGAGCGCCAGAGCCAAAGCATCGATATCGACGACGCTGCCCCGGGCCGCGTTGATCAACAGCGCACCCGGACGCATCGCACGCATCGCGTCGGCATCGATGATGTTGCGAGTCACCGGCGTCTCGGGCACGTGCAGGCTGACCACGTCAGCCTCCGCAAAGAGCTCGTCGAGGCTATTCACTGCTGAGGCATTTCCAAGCGGGAGCTTGTGCTCGATGTCGTAATACAGGACCCGCATCCCAAGCCCCTCGGCAAGGATCCCGAGCTGCGTTCCGATGCGGCCATAGCCAACGATGCCTAAGCATTTTCCACGCACTTCGTACGCATTCCGGGCCGTCTTCGCCCACTCGCCCCGGTGCGCCCTCGCGGACTTCTCCGGGATCCCGCGCATCAACAAAATGATGTCGGCAATCGCAAGTTCGGCGACGCTGCGGGTGTTCGAGAACGGAGCATTGAAGACGGGGATGCCCATGCGCCGCGCCACGTCGAGGTCGACCTGGTTGGTCCCAATGCAGAAGCAGCCAATGGCTTTGAGCTTCTTCGATGCACCGAGTGCCTCGGCGTCGAGCTGGGTGCGCGAACGGATGCCGATGAAATCAACGTCACCAATGGCGTCCACCAACTCAGAGCCCGTGAGCGAATGCTTGAGGCTTTCGACATTGCTGTACTCCGCCGCTGCGAGACTCTCGACCGCGGCCTCGTTAATACCTTCGAGAAGGAGGATTCGAGTCTCGTGTTCAGCCACGGCGAGAGTCTGGGTCGATCCCCGGGCTACCGCAAGAACCGAAATCGCGCCTCAGAGGCTAAACGAGATTGCACCGAAGAGCACGAGCATACACAGCGTCATGGCAACCTGCCACAGGGGATGAGCATGTTTCATCTCCATGAAGTCGAAGAAGATGAGAAAGAACTTTGCCAGCCCGATCGCGAGCACGACGTACGCTACGCTTCGGCCCTGCTCGCTGGAGTTGTAGAAGCCCACCACCGTGAGCACTACCAAGGCGAGCCAGATCGCCCCCTCTTTGATGATGAAGCTCTTCATGCGACGCTCAAATCAAATACAGGATCGGAAAGAGAAGGACCCAGATCAGGTCGCACATGTGCCAGAAGGCACTGCCCGTCTTGAGGTTGAAGTCTTCGGCAGCGAACGCCTCGCCCTTTTGCACCTTCCTCGCCATGTACGCGAGCACGAGGATGCCGAGGAGCACGTGAAAGAGATGAAACGCGGTCAGGAGCCAGTAGAAATCAAAGAACTGATTCACTCCGGTCGTCAGCCCGTGTGCGATCTTGTCGCGGTACTCGACCGCTTTCACGATCACGAAGACGCCGCCCAGTGCCATGGCACCGCCGAGCCAACGGGCAGCGCGGCGATCATTGCCTGCATCGTAGTCGCCGTTCGCCAGCACGACGAAGTAGCCGCTCGTTACGAGCACCAGGGTATTGAGGAGAGCCAGCCCTTGGTTGAGCTCGGCCTGAGACGACTCGAAGACCGTCAGGTTCTTGGCGCGCAAGATGGAAAAGACGATGAACGCCAACCCAAACGCGAGGAGCTCCATGAAGATGAAGATCCAGATCATCATCCCGCCTGGCGGGTGGAGCGGTTCCCTGAAATCGGGGTGTGCCGCAGCTCGATTCACGGGGCGTCCCTTAGCACCTCGCACCGATCATTGACACTGGGTCGGTCGGCCAGAGAGTATCGCCACTCCGTGAAGGAAGGCTGTCTTGGCGAATCTGGATGACATGGCGGGCGTGCTGGTTCGCCCATTGCAGCTGCTGCGCTCACGTCCGCGCAACACGCTCGATCGCCTTTCTGTGTACGAGGGGGTTCCTCGCGATGAGCTCTTCCCCGCGCCGGATCGGCTTCCCCGTGTCCGAACACGGCGCCGATGGTCACTGCCGGGGTTCGAAAACGAGGATCTCTCCTTCGCCTCGCCGCACGAACCGATCGAACCTCTGTTCCGGGAGCACTACCACGCGCGCAGCCGGCGCATCCAAACGGTCTACGCACGGCGGATACGGCCGAAGGGGAGCGAAGGGCGCCCGCGTCTGCTCTATATCCACGGCTACATGCAGCCGGAAACGGTGATCGAAGAGCACGGTCTCCTGGCCGGGCTAGCTCGAACGCTCAACGTGGAGATCGTCCACCTCCAACCGCCCTACCATGGCCGCCGGAAGCCCAGGAGCTCTGCCTACGACGGCGAGCGCTTCTGGACTGCAGACGTCGTGCGAAGCCTGGAAGCGATGCGTCAAACCATCCTGGACGCGCGCACTCTGCTCGCAGTCATGCTCGACGAGTCACCAAACCCTGTAGGACTCTCGGGCCTATCGCTCGGCGGCTCTTTCGCTGCAATCCTCGCGTGCCTCGAGCCTGGCTTTGATTTCTCCGCGCCCTTTATCGCGCACATGGATATGGGTGCGCTGCTGCGAGATGCCCCCGTGCTCGGTGCCATGCGAAAGGACCTCGCCCGGTTTGGCTGGACGCCACGCGATTTCGGCGACTTCTTCACCAAGATCGGCTGGGACGAGCTCGAGCCGGTCATCCCCGCAGACCGCATTCTGCTCCTGGCCGCTGAGGAGGATCGCTTCTTCGATGCCGAGGTCCTGCGGGCGATGTGGAGTCGATGGGGCGAGCCCGAGATCCATTGGTACCCAACGAGCCACATGGGGTTCCTCCCGCACATGCCCAGCGCGATTGGGCACCTGCGTCAATTCATCAACCGGGTCAGTCGGCCTTAGGCGGCTCGACCGGCGCGGGCTCCGCCGGCGCCTCGACGGGGGGAGTCTCCATCTCGACCTCCGGTCCTGCGGGTTCTTTCCTGAGCTTCAGCACGTCCTCGAAACCGCCCGTCGTCAATCGATACACGGTTCCGGCGTACTGCAGATAACCAAACCCATAGAGTAGCGACTGAACACCGAGCTCTCCGACAAACTCCACGCGATGCGTGGGGATGTACTTCAAAGGATCCTGGGCGACTCGCTGCAACGAATCGACGACGCGCTGAATCTCCGCTGGATCTTCGACCTTCAAGACCTCGGTTTCGCCCATCCCAGTACCCGAAGGTAACGGGGTTCGCTGAAACACCGTGATGCTCTTCAACTGGCCCAGGGGCGCCATCGAAATCGACGTGGGCGCCTGCAGCGCGACGAAGGCTCCGCCTCCCTGAATCGACATCGCTGTCTCTGCCGCCGGCGCATCGAGCGCGCACTTGAACGCCGTCCCGGCCACCGTCACCGTCGAGCCGGTGCCGCTGCCGTGCGCCATCGCTGGCGCCGTGTCCTGTTCGGTGGGTCCACGCCCGTCGCCCTGCGCGCGATCC
>JBGUEF010000335.1:0-4040 GCA_041821485.1 Deltaproteobacteria bacterium | reverse complement strand
GGATTAGCGGTTCAGGATCAGGGGCGGTTGCCTAAGTAGGCGCGTACGGCTCTTGGGATGGGTTGCCTTTGTAAGGCCTGGGTGAGGGACCAGCGGTTGTCGGCGGGTTCCTCCAAGAAGTGTGTTTCGCTGCCTTCGCGAAAGGCGATTGGGACGCCATCGCGGAACAGGATCCGGTTTTTTGGGGTCGCGGGGATGCGGTGGCCCGGGGTGAGGATGCCGACGAGGTTGAGTGGGTCGGCCGCGCTGATGGAGACGAGCTCGCCTGTTTTGGGTTGGCGGCGCGCTTTTCGAAGGGCGGTCACCGCCTCGGGGAGCGCGTATTGCTCCCCTGCAAAACCAGCGATGAAACGGCCTCCACGGATCAAGCCCTGTGCTTCGAAGCGGCGGTAGACGCGCAGCAAGGTATACCAAGGCGGCAGGTCGCCTTCGCGATCGATGATGCGGCGGAAAACGACTCCCCAGCGGTGGAGAAGCGCCCAGGCGACGCTTTCGACGTCGTGTTCCTCGGGGGCTTCCGGCAAGATGGTCCATCGGCCGGCGGCTTCCATGCTGTAGGCCGCGACTGCGCGCCGGCCGCGCCGCTGTCGCTTCTGGTCCGGAGCTAGCAACGCGCGCAGGCCGGTGAATCCATCGGCGGTGACCAAGCCGAGGGAGACGAGCTCGCCGAGGGCCTCCTGGGTTTGCGTGGGGAGCAGACCGGTCTCGCGAACGATGTCGTCGAAGAAGCTCGCTCCGGATCGGCGGAGCATGTCGAGCGCGAGCGCCGCGTCGCTCGATGTCGGCTCATTGGACACCGAGCGGAAGCGCCAGGTGTGAGTGTGCTCGCGGCGCGAAAAGGCGATGGGACTCGTGCGGATGGGGCTCGATGCGCGGCCAGTGGGCGGAGTGCGGCGGCTCCAAGCGACTCGGCCGGATATGCACAACTGATCGAGCCAACTCGGGTCGTAGCCTTCCATCCGGACGGGCAGGACGTCGGCTTCCCATGCAGCGGCTCCCGCTTCCATTCCCTCGAGTTGCTCGATGATCGCCGCCAGGCCTTCTGGCCCCTCCATCCGGGCATCGGGTGCGGCGTGTTGCCAGCGGAGCAGGAACCGCAAGTAGTCAGCCGCCGTGACGGCTTCGATCTCTTTGCGCAGACGGTTGAGGGTGTAGCGGTGAATCCGGGCGAGCAGGCCGCGCTCGCACCATTCGAGGGCGGTCGACTCGGGCGTGAAGGTGCCGCGCAGCACGAAGCCTTCTCCTTCGAGTGCGCCGAGCGCGGCCTCGACCAGGCTGATATCCAAGCCGAGCATCTGCCCGAGCTGCTCCGCCGTCGCGGGGCCCGACGCCTGCAAGCGACCTCGCACAATCTCACGCGCAGCATCCTCCGGCGTCCAGGCTTCGGTTCGATGGCGCGACGGAACTACAATCTTCGTTTCAGCGTGCCCGGCAGGCCATGCGGCTTCGAGCAGAGGCAGACGCTCCGCTGCCGTCCACAGTGTGCAGCTCTCAGTCATGAAGCGCGTCGCGCGCCCCGCCGCGGCGAGCTCCGACAACCAGCCTTGCCACTCGCCTCGCAGGGCCTCTTCATCGGTGAGGCAGTTGTGAAGCAGAAGCGCGTCGTGCATCTCTTCGGCGTCGCGGGGGTCGGGCCATGCTTCGTTCCGCACGCGTTCGATTGCCGCAAGGTCGAGGGCGCCCAGGTCTGAGGCTTGAGCGGGATTGAGCCACCTGCGCGACATGACCGCCTGCGTCCGCCGTTCCTCGAGGGGGGCGTCATCCAGGAAGGTGTAGGGCTTCGAATTCAGGATCTCCCGCGCAAGAGGCGACGGCTCGGTCAGGTCGCGGGCCAGTAGCTTGAGCTCTCCGGCCTGCAAGCGCCGCAGGAGTGCCTCGATACCGTCGATGTCCATCGCCTCGTGTAAGCAGTCCTCAATTGTCTGCCGAACGAGGGGATGGTCCGGAATCTCGCGATCGCCCGCCACGTTTTCGAGACACGCCACTTGATCGGGAAAGCAGAGGCCGAGCAGGTCGTCTGCCTGCATGCGCTGGAACGGGGGCGGCACCTTCTTGCCACCGCGGAACCGGACGATCGCGAGCGCCCGTGTCGCGTTCCATCGCCAGCGCGTCTGAAACATCGGCGCGTCGAGCAGGGCTTGCACCAACACATCGCGGACGTTCTCGGCGCGCAGGAACCGGAAGACGTCTTCCAGCGGGAAGCTATGCGTCGGACCGAGCGACAGAACGATCGCGTCTTCGGTGGCGGCGGCTTGGAGCTCGACATTGAAGCTTCGGCAGAAGCGCTTGCGGAGTGACAGGCCCCAGGCGCGGTTGACTCGGCTTCCGAACGGCGCGTGCACGACTAGGTGCATCGCACCGGTCTCGTCGAAGAAGCGTTCGAGGACGACGGTCTCGCGGGTCGGCATGGCGCTGAGCGCGATCCGCGCGGCGACCAGGTACTCCCCTACTTGCCGCGCGGCGAGATCGCCGATCGCGGTCTCTGCCTGGAGCCAGGTGGTGACCTGCTCGAGGTCTTGATGCCGTTCTTCGATGCCCACCCGAATCGCGTTCACGGAGGTCGATAGGAGGTCTGCGCGCGCCGGCGCCTCACCAAACCAGAAGGGGAGGCTGGGGGGCTTGCCCCTCGCGTCGGCGACCCGAACAACGCCAGGCTCGACCCGCAGAATCTCGTACGACACGTTGCCGAGCTGGAAGATGTCGCCTGCCATACTCTCGATCGCGAAGTCCTCGTTCAGAGAACCGACGCGAAGGCCCTCAGGCTCGAGGCGCACCTCGTAGTCGAAGTTGTCTGGAATGGCCCCGCCGTTGGTGATCGCGGTGAGGCGCGCGCTTCGTCGCGGGCGAATGTGCCGGTTGACCTCGTCATGATGAAGGAAGGCGCCTCGGCGGCCGCGGCTCGTGGCGAAGCCTTCCGACAAGACGTGCACCACCTGCCCGAAGGCTTCTTGGGTCAGCGCGCGGTAAGGCCATGCCCGCCGGATCAATGCGAATAGCTCGTCCTCGCTCCATTCTTCGGTGGCGGCGCTAGACGCGACGATCTGCTGCGCGAGGATATCGAGCGGCCCCACGGGAATCTCGATTTGATCGAGCTCGCGCCGCTGGACGCAGCGCATGAGCGCGGCGCATTCGACGAGATCGTCGCGGCTCATCGGAAAGAGACGGCCTTTCGGGGTGCCGCCATGCCAGTGGCCGGAGCGGCCGACCCGCTGAAGAAACGTCGCCACAGAGTGCGGCGAGCCGAGCTGGCATACCAGGTCGACCTCGCCGACGTCGATTCCGAGCTCGAGAGATGCGGTGGCTACCACTGCGCGGAGCTCACCTGACTTCAAACGCCGTTCGGCGTCGAGCCGGTGCTTTCGTGCCAGGCTGCCGTGATGCGAGGTGATCGCATCTTCGCCAACGAGCTCGCTCAGGTGCCGCGTGACGCGCTCCGCCAGACGCCGCGTGTTGACGAAGATCAGAGTGGTCCGATGTGCCCCAATCAGCGCGGCGAGCTTTGCGTAGATCTCCTCCCACGCTTCGAGGGACATGACGGTTTCGAGCGGAGAACCGGGGAGCTCGACGGCAAGGTCCATCTCGCGCTGATGCCCGACATCGACGATCCGGCAGTCGGCTGCCGCATCCCGGTCGGTGTCGTCCCCACGGGAGCCAACCAGGAAGTGAGCCACGTCTTCGATCGGGTTTTGCGTGGCGGAGAGCCCAATCCGGGTGATGTCCCGCCCGACCAGCGCCTCGAGCCGCTCCAGTGAGAGCGCGAGGTGGGCTCCCCGCTTGTTGGTCACCACGGCGTGGATTTCGTCCACGATGACCGTGCGAACGTCGGAGAGCATTCGCCGGCCGCCTTTGCTGGTGAGCAAAATGTAGAGCGACTCGGGCGTCGTCACGAAGATATGCGGTGGCTTCTTCACCATCTTCGTTCGCATGTGCGACGGCGTGTCCCCGGTGCGCACGGCAGTTCGGATGTCGACGTCGTCGTAGCCTAGTTCTTCGAGCGTCCCGCGGATCCCTTCGAGCGGCGCCTGGAGGTTCTTGTCGAT
>JBGUEF010000334.1:0-4048 GCA_041821485.1 Deltaproteobacteria bacterium | reverse complement strand
CAAGCTGTCCAATGTGACGCGGTCACCCGTGGCCACGATGTAGCTCTTCTTGACCCGGCGCCCGTCGACCCGAACCGCGCCTTCTTCGATGAGCGCTTTGGCCCGGGCCCGGCTCAGCTCGCGAATTCGCCGCGCGAGCACGACGTCCACCCGCTCCCCGGCATCATTCTCTCTAATCTCCAGCTCGGCCGCAGGCATCTGCCTCCCCTCCCACACTCTGGGGCACTCTTCCACGCCGTTTGCGCGATCAGGCGGCGCGTCTACACTCCAAAAACCTGTGTCCAAGCGAGATTATTACGTGATTCTCGAAGTCAGCCGTACAGCGGAGGGCGACGAGATCAAGCGAGCTTATCGTGCGCTCGCAATGAAGTATCACCCCGACCGCAACCCGGATAACCCGGCGGCCGAGGATTCCTTCAAAGAGGCAAGCGAGGCGTACGCCGTTCTGAGCGACCCTGACCGGCGCAAGCAGTACGACCGCTTCGGTCATGCGGCGTTCGAGACTGGTGGTCCTGGTTTCGAAGCCGGGGACTTCGGCGCAGTCAGTGACATCCTCGAGGGTTTGTTCGGCGAGGTGTTCAGCGGTGGGCGCCGCAAGCGCCGCGGGGGCCGTGATCTCGCCTACGACTTGGAGATCTCCTTCGTCGAAGCGGCGCTCGGCGTCGACAAGAAGATCGACGTCAATCGGCCGGCGCCTTGCGCAACCTGCAGCGGCACGGGCGCGAAGCCCGGCACGCCCATTCACACATGCAACGTCTGTCAGGGGCGCGCGCAAGTGAAGTACCAACGCGGCCTCTTTGCCGCCGCACGCCCATGTCACGGATGCCGCGGCACGGGAAAGAAGATTCCGACGCCCTGCGACGCTTGCAAAGGCACCGCTAGCAAACTGCGCTCGGAACCGATGAGCGTGAAGATCCCCGCGGGTGTACAAGACGGCGCGGTCCGAACGGTTCGCGGCGCGGGCGAGGCCAACCCTGCCGGTAACGGCGACCTTCACATCAACGTCAAAGTCAGCGATCACTCGCTGTTTCAGCGTGAAGGTGCCGACATCCTGGTCTCGATCCCGATTTCATTCCCTCAGGCGGTGCTCGGCGCCAGCATCGATGTTCCGACGCTCGACGGCAAAGTCCTCATGAAGGTCCCTCCTGGAACGCAGTCCGGGAAGATTTTCCGGCTGCGGGGCAAGGGAATCCCCGTCTACGGGGGCTATGGAAAAGGCGATCAGCTGGTGACCGTTGTCGTCGAGGTGCCACAGGAAGTGAGTCGGCGTCAGCGGAAGCTGATCACCGAGCTCTCTGAAGAAATCGGCGACGACAGCCACCCACAGCAAGCGAGCTTCCTCAGAAAACTCCGCGGCCTGTTCGACTCCTAGTTGGCTAATTACTTGCGCTCGGGCTCGAGCTTGCCAAGGTACGCGCATGCGAACCGCAGCCCTGTTTGTTTTGGCCGGAGCACTCCTCGTTGGGTGCCCCAAGGAAGAAGACGCACAAACCAAGAGCCAAGGGGAAGAAAGCCCTGCGCCGGCTCAAGAGGAGGCCGCCCAGGTGACTCGACAAGAAGGACAAGCGCCCGCCCAGTACACCGTCGAGCTCGACACCACCAAAGGCGCGATCGTGATCGACGTTCGTCGCGACTGGGCTCCGCATGGCGCGGACCGTTTTTATGAGCTGGTGCAAAACGGCTACTACACGGACGTTGCGTTCTTCCGTGTCGTCAGCGGTTTCATGGCGCAGGTCGGCATCAGTGGAGATCCCGTGGTCAATGCCGAGTGGCGTGAAAAGCGAATCCCCGACGATCCCGTCAAGGCCAGCAACACGCGCGGCACGGTCACCTTCGCGACTTCAGGTCCCAACTCGCGAACTACACAGTTCTTCCTCAACTTCACCGACAACTCCCGCCTGGACGGAATGGGCTTCGCGCCCTTCGGCAAGGTGAAGGACATGGCGCCGGTCGACGCGCTCTACGATGGTTACGGGGAAGGAGCCCCTCGTGGCCGCGGCCCATCGCAAGGGCAGATGCAGGCCGAGGGCAACACATACCTCCGAGCGAGCTTCCCGAAGCTCGACTACATCAAGAGCGCCAAGATCATCGAGTGACGGGGTCGGTAACGAGTCCGGCGTCGACGTGAAAGTCGACCCGGTCGTTCTCGAGCAAGATGAACTCCGGATGCGTGGTCGTCAGGAAGACCTGGCCCCCCGCATGACTCAACACCTCGAAAAATCTACGGTTTCTGCTTCGGTCGAGCTCACTCGAGACGTCGTCTAGCAAGAGAATCGGCACCCTGCCGGTCCGTTCGCTCAAGAGGTCGAGCTCGGCGGTCTTGAGCGCCAAGACGATGGTCCGATGCTGCCCCTGTGAGCCGTGATGGCGCGCGCCGACCTGATGTAGCCGCAGCTCCAGATCATCTCCATGGGGACCGTCCGCCGTGAACCCACGGGCCCGGTCCTTGTCGAAGGAGCGCTCTAGCGCCTCAGCGATTGCTTCCTCGGTCGGCTCGACGCGCGGAAGGTAGCGCACCCCAAGTGGAGTATCACCAGCGAACACATCGGAGAACGCACGCACGACTCTTGGCGCAAGGTCGTCGATCAAACGCCGGCGGGCCTGCCCCACGATCGCCCCTGCCTTGCTGAGGATGGCGTCATAGGCCCGAACCGAACCCCGGTCGGCCCGTTCGTCCTTGAGCAAGCGGTTGCGGCTGCGAAGGGCCTTCTCGTAGCTTGCGAGCGTCGAGCCGTAGATCGGATCCATTTGCTCGAGCATTCGATCGAGAAACGCACGTCGCTTGTCTGGCGCACCTGAAGCAAGGATCAGGTCTCCAGGATGAAACACCACCATCCTGACGGTCTGATGCCACAGGCTGGTCGAGCGTGGACGCTTCCCATCGAGTTGCAATTGCCGGCGTTGCGAACGACCGATGTCGATTCGAAGCCGGTGAGGGGCCGGGCCTCCTTCCAAGGTCGCCTGGAGAAGTGCGCTATCCGACTCGAGCGCAATCAGGTCGTCGGTTTTCGCCCCCCGAAAGCTCTTCAGTGCGCCCAGGTAGTAGATCGCCTCGAGGAGGTTCGACTTCCCGGCACCATTGTCTCCGTGGATGACGTTGAAATGCGACCCTGGCTCGAACGCGAGCGATTGGAGATTTCGAAAGCCAAGCGCGCGCAGTGCTGTCACGCGGCTTGGGGTCTCCGCGCTCCGCGAGTCCGAGGTCAACGCCCTGCCCCGCTCGACTAGATGCGCATGGGCATGATGACGCCGATGAAGTCGGAGTTGTCGCCGACGGGCTTGAGCACACCCGGATCCCGTTCGCCACTGAGCTCGATCGCGATTTCGTCGTGTGGCAACGCGCTCAGGGCATCGAGGAGATATCGTGCGTTGAATCCGATCCGAAGCTCGTCGCCCGCGTAGTCGACATCCACTTCTTCGCTGCCCTCCCCGACCTCGGGGTTCTGGCTCTGAAGCCGCAGCAAACCTGGCTCAATCATCAACTGAACGCCGCCGCTCTTGTCGTTGGCCACCAGGCTGATGCGCCTCAAGGCCTCGACCAGCGGCCCACGCGCGGCAATGACCGTTCGGGTTTGCTTGCTCGGAATCACCTTGTTGTAAGGCGGGAAGTTCTCATCGGCGAGCTTCACGCTCAGGGAAAGGTCTTCGCGCTGAAAGAACGCGTTGCCACCGGCCGTGGCGACGCCAATCGTGGTCGCCTCATCGCCCTTGCCCTTCCCGGCTTTGACGTCATCCAAGAGCTTCTTGAGCTCTCCGATGCCCTTGTGCGGAACGAGCATGCTGAAGTTCATCATCGAACCCTTGCCGCCAATCTTGTGCTCGGCTTTCGACAGCCGGTGGCCATCGGTCGTCACCATTCGAATCACTTTTCCGTCGCCCTCGAAGAGCGTCCCGGCTAGATGGGGACGCGTATCATCGTGAGACATCGAATACTGGGTCAAGGAGATCAGCTCGGCTAGATGCCCGGCATCGAGATGCGCGAAATCCGCATCTCCGGGATTTGGTAGCGGTGGAAAGTCTTCGCCCGGCATCGCGGGGATTCGGTAGC
>JBGUEF010000333.1:0-4072 GCA_041821485.1 Deltaproteobacteria bacterium | reverse complement strand
AAGCCCCTGCCCTCGCCGAGCACGTGATGCTTCCAGCCACGCTCGACCATCGACCAGTCGGCGTTGTAGCGGTCCATCGTGATGAACATGCGGCCGCCGCCCGATGCAATGCGGTAGTCGCGACCGCCCTGCTCGTTGAGATCGTGCAACACCTTCTCGAGGGCCTCCACGTACTCGAGCGCGCTGGTCTCTGGCACGTCGCGCCCGTCGAGCAGGATGTGCACCCGTGCGTGCTGCACGCCCTCCTCGTTACATCGTCGGAGCATTGCAAAGAGGTGCTTGATGTGGCTGTGGACGTTGCCGTCCGAAAGCAGGCCGATGAAGTGCATAGGCTCGCCAGACTCGCTGACGCGGCGGACGAGGTTCTTCCACTCCTCACCTTCGAAAATTTCGCCGCTGTCGATCGCCATCTGTACGCGCTTGGCGCCCTGGTCGAAGATGCGGCCTGCCCCAAAGGCGTTGTGTCCGACCTCGCTGTTGCCCATGTCGTCGTCGCTTGGAAGACCGACGGCGGTGCCGTGGGCGCGGAGCCGAGTCGTCAACGACATCTCGGAGAGCCGATCGAGCGTCGGCGTCCGGGCAAGCCAAACCGCATCGCCCTCATTGGAGGCGCCGCACCCCACGCCATCCATCACGACGATGAGCACCGGCCCCGGGACACCTGGAAAAGTCGGGTGCTTCTTGAGCTGCCAATCGGTCACGGGGCTTCCTAGCACAGTCCCTTCAATGACGGAGCGGCCGCGATTCTGTCACCTGCGCTCGGCGGGAAGCGAGGTATGCTTCGCTGATGATCTGCGTCACCAATCGAATCCCCGTAGCCGAGGGCTATGAAATCGACTTCGAAGACCGCTTTCGTAAGCGCGTTCATCTCGTGGACCAAGCCAAGGGCTTCGTTCGAAACGAGGTGCACCGGCCGCGGCCGATGGAGCTCGACCACCAGACCGGTGAGTGGACATCCGGGCCGGTCGGCACGGGCTACTACGAGGTCAAAACCTGGTGGGAGTCGTTTGACGACTTCGTCGCGTGGACCACGAGCCCCTCGTTCGCGGAAGCGCATCGGAACCGACCTCCCAAGGAGATGTTTCGCGGCCCCAACGAGCTCATGATTCATGAAGCGTTCTTGAGCACCGACCGCCCAGAGACGCTATGACCGAAGTCGCCGATGACAACCTCGGATTCGTCGAATGTTGGAACGAAATCCTGACACCGAAATGGATTCGGTTTCGGCACCTTCTCTCGGGAAACGGCAAGATTCACAGCGACATCGCCGCCGCTGACTTCGACATTCAGCAGGGCGACAAGGTGCTCGACATTGGCTGCGGGTTCGGAGAGACCGCCCTCGAAATCGCGCAATTGGTGGGGCCTAGCGGCGAGGTCGTCGGAATCGACTGCACCGATGCCTTCCTCGACATCGCCAACCAGGAACGTGACGCGGCTGGCGCAAGCAATGTGCGGTTCGAAGTGGGTGATGCGCAGGTTTGTGACCTTCCCGAGGGCTACTTCGACGTCGCGTACTCGCGCTTCGGCGTGATGTTCTTTCAAAGCGCTGTGCGTGCTCTTCGAAACGCAAATCGCGCGCTCAAGCCAGGCGGTAAGGTGTGCCTGATTGTCTGGCGCTCGCTTGTCGACAATCCGTGCTGGGGCGCCGCCAAGGAAATCGTGCTTCGCCACCTGCCACCTCCGGGGGAAAACGCCTCGACCTGCGGTCCGGGCCCCTTCTCGATGGCTAGTGAGGAAACCGACCGCGCGATGCTCCAAGCCGCCGGGTTCCGCGAGGTCGATATTTTCAAACGCATCGACGCCGACGTCTGCATCGGCCGCGACATCGAGGAGGCGATCGACTACCAGCTCCTCGTTGGTCCGTCGGGCGAGATCATCCGAGAGGCCGGCGAAGAAGGCCAACGCAAGCTCCCGGACGTGCGCAGCGATCTGCGCGATCTCATGTCCCCGTACCTTCGCGATGGAGGGGTCTTCATGCCCTCGAGCACCTGGTCCATCATGGCCAGGAAGCCCGACTGACTCTTCTTTCCGTCATCCGCAAACATTGCGCTTGACCGAAGTAGAACTTGTTCTAAACTAGGCTTAGTTTACATCTAGTAAAGTTATATCCCTTGTTGAGGATATTCGGAGGATCCCTTGGAAAACAAGTGTCCAGTGAAGTTTCAGAACCTCGATTTTTGCGCCCCTTCGACGCACGACAACCCGTACGAGATGTACGATTACTTCCTCGAGCACGAGCCGATCCGCTTCGATGAGACCAACGACGTCTGGGAGGTCTTTCGGTACGACGACATCGTGGCGATCGAGCGCGACGCGGAAACCTTCATCAACGGCGAGGGCGTCCGGCCGAACATCCCACCGGACCCGGGCATGATCTACCAGGACGGCGAGCTGCACAACAAGCAGCGCGCCTTGGTATCTTCGGGCTTCACACCTCGGCAGATGCGCAAGATGGAGGACCGGGCGCATGAGATCGTCGTGGACCTCGTCGACAAGATGATGGCCAAGGACGAAGTCGACATCGTCACCGACTTGGCTGGGGCTCTGCCGTCACGGCTGATCGCCGACATGCTCGATATCCCGCTCGAGAAGCGCGAGAGGGTCTTGAACTGGATCAACCTGATCATCGCCGGCGGACAAGGCCCCGAATATGTCAGCGACGAAGTCAACGATGCGTTCGGCAACTTCTGCGAGCATCACGAAGAGATGTACCAGGATCGGATCGCCGCCGGCTGCACGGGCAGCGACCTCCTCACCATCTGGATCAATGCCGAGATCAATAGCGAGAAGCTCGACGAATCACAGCTCCTGTTCGAGCATGTGTTGCTCAACGTGGGCGGCGCGGAAACCACGCGCAGCGCGATCGCCGGCGGCCTCGAGCGGCTCTCCAACGACCAGAAGCAATACGACGCACTGTACGAAGACCCGTCACTGATTCCGAACGCGGTCGAGGAGATCCTTCGCTGGGTCTGCCCCTTCGTGAACATGTACCGCACGGCGGCCCGCGACTACGAGCTTCACGGCAAGGTGATCAAGGAAGGCCAGCAGGTCGGTCTCACGTACCCGGCCGGCAACCGCGATCCCCGGAAATTCAAGGATCCACACACATTCAACATCTTCCGCGACTTCTCGAAAGAGGCGAAGCATCTTTCGTTCGGGCTCGGGCCCCACTTCTGCTTGGGTTCCTCGCTCGCTCGCTTGGAGATCCGCCAGTCGCTCGAAGAGATGACCAAGCGGGTCAAGCGCATTTCGAGCCCCGAAGGCAAGCCGCCCGTTTACGTGTCGTCTTCGTTCGTTCGTGGACTTGGTAGCTACCCGGCGATCCTCGAGCCTCGCTAAGGAACGCCGTCTCATGGCTTCAGAAGCCGCAGAAGAAAAGACACCGTACGAGCTCCTCGGAGGCGACGAAGGGGTGAAGAAGCTCACGGCGGACTTCTACGGGCTGATGGACACATTGCCGGAGGCCGCGCCGATTCGCGCGATGCACAAGGGCGACCTTTCGATGATGACCGACAAGCTCAGCACGTTCCTCATCGGATGGCTGGGCGGGCCGCAGCGCTATCAGGAGCGCTTCGGCCGGGTCATCATCCCGCTTGCGCACAAGCCGTTTCCGATCGGCCCGAGTGAGCGCGATCAGTGGCTGATGTGCATGCAGGGCGCGATCGACAAAACGTTGCTAGACGACTCGATGAAGGCGCGGCTGATGGATTCGTTTGGACGAATGGCCGAGATGTGCCGCACCAAAGATTGACGAATGACCTCGAGAAGGGCTCAACCATGAAGATCCTGTACGATAGAGAGAAATGTAAACTGCACGCCCAGTGCCGCGGCGCCGCCCCTGAGCTTTTCTCGTTCGCCGACGACGGCAGCCTCGTGATTCTGGACGAGAACCCTCCCGAAGAGCTCCGTGAGGCGCTTCAAGACGCCGTCGACGCCTGCCCCGAACAAGCCATCTCAATCGAGGACTAAAAAGGGGTCTGACCCCTGTTTCGGGTACCTTCGGCAGGCCGTTTGTCCCGCCCCACTGCCCTCACGCTATCGCCTACGTGGTAGTTTCGGGCTCGTATGTCGG
>JBGUEF010000332.1:0-4073 GCA_041821485.1 Deltaproteobacteria bacterium | reverse complement strand
GTCTCGGACACTCTCTGCTGTTCGGCTTGATCGCGTTCATTCTCAATTACATCCCAAGCGTCGGCAGCATCCTGGCTTCGATTCCAGCGATCGCACTGTGCTTGATCACGCTTGGCTGGCTTCCGTCGTTTGGCTTGGCGGCTGGCTACTTCATGATCAATTTGCTGATCGGAATCGTGATCGAGCCGCGGTGGGCAGGGCAGGCGACCGATCTATCGCCTTCGGTGGTCGTTCTCTCGATGGTCTTCTGGGGTTTCGTGCTCGGACCTATCGGCGCGCTCCTGTCGGTCCCCCTCACGATCATCGTGCGGATGACCGCAGCGCAGTCGCAGGAATGGACGTGGCTCGCGATGCTCCTCAGCTCTCCACGAAGTGTGCGAAGCTGAGGCATGGTTTGCTCTCCTCGGACTTCGCTACTGTGCGCGGCCCAGCTCGTCACCGTTCTGGCGTTGGCGTCCTGTACCGAGTCGAGCAGCGTCGCGTACGAAATGCCCGCACCGCCCGTTGAAGCGCCGCTTGCCGCTGAGGTGAATCCCTTCATCGGAACCGCCGGCGATGGGCAGACGTTTCCTGGCGCGGTGCTTCCATGGGGGATGGCGTCTCCGAGTCCGCATACCACTCTCACTACCGCCGCGGACGCGATCAACGGGTTCTTCGTCAACTCGGGCTATCAACATGGCGCGCCGACGATGCGCGGCTTCGGGTTGACGCACCTGAGTGGCGTCGGCTGTCCGGACCTCGGCTTGCCCGTAGTCGCGCCGACCTTGGGGGCGCCCCCGTCGACGCTCGATGACTATGCTTCGACTTATCGCAACGAGATCGCTCACGCAGGCTACTACGCGGTCGAGCTTGGCGACCGAAGCATGGCGGCCGAGATGACCGCCACGGCGCGCACCGGCGTCTTTCGCTTCTGGTTTCCAGAAGGAGAGCCGGCCAACATCGTGGTTGATCCCGCTCGCGGGGTGAGCTGGGCGCGCAACGAAGCGGAGTTTCCCGAGGCGCTGAGGACTGACGAGATCGCCGGGTCTGCGGGCTTCGGCGGGTTCTGCGCGATGTCCGGCGGTGGCCGATTGTACTTCGTAGCTCGGCTCGACCGCCCAGCGGATCAGGTGGCGCTCCTCGACCCCCGCGGCGTCCCGACCGAGGCGCTCGCGTTTTGGCGTTATGAGCGCGCGCCGGCGCAGCCCGTCACGATGTGGGTTGGGCTGTCCTGGGTCAGCATCGAAGAGGCACGCGCGAACCTCGACGCGGAACAGCTCGGCTTCGACGAGGCGCGTGATGCTGCGGCGCGCGCGTGGCAACAGCAGCTCGGCCGCATCGAGGTGAGCGGCGGCAGCGAAGCGGACAGAACGCGTTTCTATACTGCGCTCTATCACGCACTGATTCATCCAAGCATCTTGCACGACGTGAGCGGAACGTATCCTAGGTTCTCACGCGGCGAGGTTGGCCAAGCAGGCGACGCTGCGCGATATACGGTGTTCTCCCTATGGGATACGTACCGAACGATTCATCCGCTTTTGACGCTCGTCTACCCTGAGACGCAGCTCGAGATCCTGCAATCGATGCAGGACATGCTCGTCGGCGCGGGTGCCCCGCCGAAGTGGGAGCTCATCGGTGAAGAGGTGCAGATGATGGTCGGCGACCCGGCCGCCATCGTCTTTGCCGATTCTCAGGCAAAAGGGCTCACGGGCTTCGACGCCGGCGCGGTCTACGAGGTGCTGCGCGACGCGGCCGACCGCCCGGAGCATCGGCCGGGAAGCGAGGAGTACCTGGATCTCGGTTTCGTTCCGATGGAGTCAGCCGACACCGTGTGGGGTCCCGTGTCGACGACCCTCGAGTACGCGCTGGCGGACTGGTCGCTCGCCGAGCTCGCGCGCGCAATCGGTCGCGACGAAGACGTCGACCCGCTCCTAGAACGCGCGTCGTCGTATGCGGGGTTCTACGATGCCGACACGGGAACGCTCCGGCCGAAGAACCGCGACGGCTCGTTCCTCGAGCCCTTCGACCCGGACGCAACCGAGGGCTCGTTTCCTTTGCGCCTCGGCGGGCCAGGCTACGTCGAAGGGACGGCATGGCACTACGCCTTCTTTGCGCCGCACGACATGGCGGGCTTGATCGCTCTGCACGGCGAGACGATGTTCACCGAGCGCCTGCAGTGGGTGTTCGACACCGATCGGTTCGTGATGTGGAACGAGCCTGACATGGGGTATCCGTACCTGTTCACGTTCGTCGACGGCGAGGCGCACCGGACGCAACGTGAGACTCGTGCGGCGATGGCCCAGCACTTCGGTACCGGACCCGATGGTCTGCCGGGCAACGACGACGTGGGAACCTTGAGTGCGTGGTTCGTGTTCTCGGCGATGGGATTCTACCCTGTGACGCCAGGGCTGCCCGAGTACCGTCTCGGGAGCCCGTTGTTCGAGCGCATCACGATTCACCTCAGTGGGGCTCATCATGCCGGTGAAGCTTTCGTCGTCGATGCGTTGGGCAATTCGTCGGAGAGCATCTTCATCGGCGAAGCGAGTCTCAATGACCAGCCGCTGGCGGTACCAGTGCTTTCCCACGACGCGATTACGGACGGTGGCACGCTCCGTCTTCTGATGACTGCTACGCCGAACTGACGGCTCTCAGAGTCCCACGGCCTCGGACATGCCGGCGAGGATGTATGCCCCGGCAGGGACTTCCTGTCCGTCCGCCTCGATCCCCTCCACGCACCACCGGGCCGCGTCGCGCACGTTCGCGAATGCCTTGTTCGGAGCGGGCTGCGGCGAGATCCAGCGGAGCGCCGTGTACGCGCCTCGGACCAACGAGTTCGACAAGACGATCGCGCTCCCGATGTTTCTCTCGCGGATGATCGGCCGCCTACCGTCTTCGAATTCTTTCATCCTGCGGCGAAGGGTCGCGTCTGGGATGCTTTCGAGCGGCGTGGTGTCGACCACGAGGGCGTGGCGCGTGGGCGCAGCGAAAACATGCTCGTACGACTCCTGGAGATAGACGATGTCGTCGATCTCAAGTCTCGCTGGTATCGACACCAAGACGAGCGGCCACATGGACACATCGAATTCGATGCCCACCCCAGCCGGCTGCGCGCCTACTTCAGGACGTCCCACCATTGACTAAATGTTATCGAACATAGCCGCCGGCCGGCAACGAATTCACCAAAAACGGGGCAAATGTCCCACTCCGGGCCTCAGGAGGGTCTGATTTCCGAGCGGCGAGCCGCCTAGCCGACTGCAGCATTGCCTGCGAGTCCGGCGAGGGTGTACGCGGCGATCGGCACAATCTGCCCGTCTTCCTCAATCCCCTGCACGCACCAGCGGGCGGCGGCCTCCACGGTCGGGAAGGCTTTGTTCGGCGCGGGCTGCGGCGAGATCCAGCGCAGTGCCGTGTATGCGCCGCGGACGACCGTGTTCTGGATGATGATCGCGCTGCCAATGTTCTTCTGGCGAATGATCGGACGCCTGCTGTCTTCGAAAGCCTTCATCTGCCGTCGCAAGGTGGCATCCGGCACCCTGACAATCGACGTCGTGTCGACGATCAGCGCATGGCGTACGGGCGACGTGAAGACATGCTCATAGCAGCGCTGCATGTACTCGATGTCGTCTGGTGTCGTGACTGGCGGCATTGTGATCACCACGAGCGGCCACATCGACACGTCGAATCCAAGACCAACCCCCACCGGCGGTCCGCTAACCCTCAGTGCTTCCCCCATGCTGTGATTATCGGCATTCCCCGCGCCGAGGCAAGCAAGGTGCCACGGCTTACACAGAACCGCGATCTGTAATGATCAGCTCGTGAATCCGGCGTGCGAGCTCAGGCGCGGCTGAACCGCCGCGACGCTACCGAACCCCGTGCCAGAGCGCCAGCGCTAGAGGTGTTTCCGGGCGGCCCGGTTGATCTTCGCCTCGAACGCGTCCTCGCGGAAGCCGATGTACACCTGCTCGTCGATCTCGAAGGTGGGGATCGTTTTGCGCGGATTGAGCACACCAAGCCGCTCCCCGGCGACTGAGCTTTCGTCGGTGTCGAGCTCGACGAAGTCGATGCTGTTGGTCTCCATGTACTCCCGCGCCTTT
>JBGUEF010000331.1:0-4081 GCA_041821485.1 Deltaproteobacteria bacterium | reverse complement strand
TGCCTGCCTTGCGCTCTCCATCAGCAGACCCTGTAGCCCGTGCCCATAGAAAATGTTGTCACCGAGGACGAGCGCGCAGGCGTCGCCATCGATGAAGTCTTCGCCGATCAAGAACGCCTGTGCGAGCCCGTCGGGGCTTGGCTGCGCGGCGTATTCGATGCGGAGGCCCCAGCTCTTTCCGTCGCCCAGCAGCGCCCGAAACAGAGCCTGCTCGTGAGGCGTGGTGATGATCAGGACCTCTCGAATCCCCGCGAGCATCAGCGTCGACAGCGGATAGTAGATCATCGGCTTGTCGTAGATCGGCATGAGTTGCTTGCTCAACCCTTTGGTGAGCGGATGCAGTCGCGTGCCGGTTCCGCCGGCCAAGATGATGCCCTTGGTGATCATGCTCGCCCTCTATCCAGTTCGGTCGCCGTAGTTCAGGTCGATCCACTTCAGGTATTCGCCCGAGCGCACGCCCTGCACCCAGTCCTCGTTCGACAGGTACCACTGCACCGTCTTGCGAATGCCAGTGTCAAAGGTTTCCTTGGGCTCCCAGCCGCACTCCTCGCGTATCCGCGTCGCATCGATCGCGTAGCGCAAATCGTGCCCAGGTCGGTCGGTGACGAACTGCTTCAGCGCCAAGAGATCGTCGAGGCTGCTTCCCGTTTCTGCGGCCACGATCTGGCAGAGCGTATCGATCACTTCGATATTCTGCATCTCGTTGTTGCCGCCGATGTTGTAGGTGCGCCCCACGCGGCCCTTTTCGATGACCGTCCAGATCGCTTCACAGTGATCTTCGACGTAGAGCCAATCCCGAACGTTGAGCCCCGCGCCGTAAATCGGGAGTGGCTTTCGCTCGACCGCGTTCAGAATCATGAGCGGGATCAGCTTCTCCGGAAACTGCATTGGGCCGTAGTTGTTCGAGCAGTTGGTGATTTTGATCGGTAGGCCATAGGTGCGGTGATAGGCACGCACGATGTGGTCGCTTGCCGCCTTCGAGGCGGAGTAGGGGCTCGAAGGATCGTACGACGTCGTCTCTTCGAACAGCCCCGTGTCGCCAAGCGAGCCGTAGACCTCGTCGGTGCTCACGTGGTGAAAGAGCCGGTTGTCGTCGGAGGACCAGCGTTTGCGGCAGGCTTCGAGGAGATTGAATGTCCCCTCGATGTTGGTCCGAATGAACTCGCGCGGGCCGCGGATGCTTCGGTCGACGTGGCTCTCGGCGGCGAAGTGCACCACGAGATCTGGATCGAACTCGTCAAACACCGAATCGACGCCATCCATGTCCGTGATGTCGACCCTGCGCAGCGCGTAGTTCGGCAGCGTCTCGATCTCGCGCAAGCTGCCCAGATTCGCCGCATAGGTGAGCTTGTCGAGATTGACGAACTGATGCTCTCGGAGCTCCGGGACCAACCGGTTCAAAAAATTGGCGCCGATGAAGCCGGCACCGCCCGTGACAATGATCTTCATCGACTGTTCTCGGCCTCGGCGAACAGCATAACCGGAACGATTAGCCGGCGCACATCCAGGCGGATGAGCGTAGCCGCGTCAGGTGCCCAAGTGGACCGTCAGGGCGAAGGTGCCGGCGATCGCAGTGCCCGCGGTGCCCGCAGTGAAGCTTCCGCCCGTGATCGTTTCGTTGCCCTGGAAGACCAGACCGATAATCGAGTAATCAAAATCAGCAGCGATCGACAACCACTTCACGATCGGGATCCTGAGGCCGGCGCCGAGCGAGGCGCCGCCACCATGACTCCGCACGTTGCTCACCAAATTGTCGAAGCCCGGGATTACCAGACCACCGGTGGTGGTGTAGTAGTTGAAGCCGACCCGGATCGAAGGGTGCACGTAGGGGACTGCCCGGATTAGAAACCCGAGGTCCAGACCGATCGAGGTCAGGTCGAATGGTTCATAGTCCGCTCGCTTGAATCGGGCGCCGATCGTCGATGATCCTGCGCGAAAGCGAAGGGCGGCGCCGAACTCGGGACCGCGGACGACGACGTTTGGGATCAGGGACTGAACACCAGCGGGAACGATATCGAGTGTGCGGAATCGCGTAGCGTCAAAGCGAGACGGGCCAGCCGTGGCTTCGAGCCAAACCTTGCCGCCAACTCTCTTGTCGTAGACCGTCTTCTTCTCGGGTACATCCGGTGGGACTTCTTCGCCAGACCCAGTGAGCGACACGCCGTTCTGCTCGACAGAGAACGTTTCCGGCAGTGTCTGCGCGCTGGCACCCGCAGCCAGCATCCAAAATACCACAGCAACCAAAGCAAAGCGTTTCATCGGTTTCCCCTAACCGTTGATACGACGCGCCCCCATCGGAGCCGCGACCCCCATCGACCAGTGTCGAGGTGGGGGTTTGGCGCGTCAATGGCAACGGAACACCACTGTGGGGCAGATCACAATTTACGGACGAGCGTTTCGCACTTACGCCACGATCTCGCTGACTGGCTGCGTGGCTTCCATGGAGCGGGTGCCCCAGCTCTCGGTGTTCAAGCCCATGGCTTGTTGAATCGTCAGGCCGACCCGCGTCGTTGGCGATGTGGCGCCCCTGACATGCACCCCTGGCTTGAGCGCGCCGCCGGCGCTTCCGGCGATCATCATGGGCACTCCCGTGATCCCGTGGACCTTCGCCAACGAAACATCCGAGTGACCAAGAACCAGGCAGTTGTCGAGCAGCGTTCCATCGCCTTCGGGAATGGCGGCCAGACGCTCCACGAAGTCGGCCCAGGCTTCCATTGAGGCGAACACGAACTCAGTGGCCTCGGGCTGGTACCCAATCGCCGGATCGAGGGGCTCATCGTGCGTGAGCTGGTGATGCTGTGAGCTCGAGCCCGGCTGGCGAAGACCAGAGATCCGATCGGAGAACATCATACTGAATACTCGGGTTTGATCGCATGCGAGCGCGAAGGAGAGCAGGTCAGCCATGAGTCGGTTGGTCGACATTGATTCGCCGACCTCGGTGCCCAGGGTCTCCCGCCCCGGGGCGGGCGCCTTCGAGCAGCTCTCGAGGTCCGGCGGCCCCTCGAGCAGGATGTCGAGCTGCTGCTCGAGCTGTCGCACGGATGTGAAGTACTGCTCGAGCCGTTGCTTGTCGTGCGTTCCGACGCGCTGAAGCAGGCGATCGCGATCGTCTTTGACCACGGACAGGACGCTTTGCCGGATCATCAGCCGAGGGTCTGGAGTGAAGGGTCCTGCATTCGGGTCGGCGAACTCCGGGCCGAAGATGCGCGTATACATGGCCATCGGAGAGATCTCGGGCGCGTTGGCCACACCCTGGCTTTCGAAGCTGTAGCTCTGATTCGGATTGCCGGTGCACGACATCTCGAGCGAGCGGAATCGCGTGAGACCGCCGATCTCGGCTGCGATGATGGTGTCGAGAGTAGGTGCCGGAACCGTGTAGTCTTCTACGGGCAAGCTTCCGGTTAGCGTCCCCATCAAACCCGCCGTGTGTGGGAAGTTCGGTCGGCCATCGAGCTTGACGTCGAAGTCGCTCAGGATGCTTACCTGCTCGCGAAGCTTTGTGCCGGTCCCGAGCTCCCGGTCGAGAGCCTGCAGCTCGACGGAGAGCTCGTATCCACCACCTTCTGTCGTCGGGTTCCAGCGATCCGGATTCATACCGCAGCCCCACATCCAGGCGCCGAACCTCACCGGGAGCGGTGCGCCCTGCGCCAACGCGGTCCCGTTGCTGTTGAGGAAGCAATCGAGCAACGGGAGCCCCATCGAGATCGTGCCTCCGACGAGCGTTCCCCGAAGCAATGTTCTTCGACCGAACCGCTTCACGACTCGTCTCCGGCTTCTTCGGCCACTCGGGGCCCCGACGTGGTCCGGAACCCATCGCTCAAGACGAGCTCCCGCATCAGTTCACGCACGCTATACGCCGACTCGGCAAAACCTTCGCTCAAGGAGGAGAGCAGGTCCAGTTCGCCCCTGATCTCGTACAGGTCAGAGAAGATCGAGCGAATGCCGCGTCACTCGCGATCGCGACTCGAGCGTCGAGCTCTTCTCCGGTCAGCGACCGGCGGAAGAGTCGTCGCCCCACGCGCTCGATGAATGCAGTCGCACACTCCTCGTCGCCCGTCGCCCGTCGCCCGTCGCCCGTCGC